>DNPQ01000098.1 GCA_003501335.1 Bacillota bacterium | reverse complement strand
TTTCATTCAGCTGGTGGTGGTTGAGTTTGATGAACATGAAATAATTAAAAGCGATACCAGGATTTCAATCAATCCAAAATTCAATGGTTTTCTTTTATCAAAAATGATTTCTTCAAATTAGAAAAATGTTGAATGAAATTTAGGATTTTTGAAAAAATAAAATTAGAATAAATTTTTACATAGTCTGCGAGTTTCAAAATATTCTTCCAGTCAATAAAAAAAGGGACAACGGATGTCGAAAGTTTATGATACTATCCCCAAAGATTTTTATGTACAAGCAATCTTTAATAGCATTGCCTCAAAATATGATCTTATGAATGGGATGATGAGTTTTGGAATTCATTATCTTTGGCGTAAAGTACTCATTCAGTTTATTCAAGCACAAAATATGAGTACTATTTTAGATGTCTGTTGCGGTACAGGGGCAGTTACAATCGAGTTAGCCAGAAAAAGCGGACCGAATACCAAGATTATTGGCTTGGATTTTTCCAAAGCTATGCTTGGTATTGCCGAAACACGTCTGAAGGACTTCATTTCAGCAAAAAAAGTCGAACTCATTCAAGCCAATGCAACAACAATTCCTTTTTCGGATGACTCTTTTGATGGCGTTACAATCGCATATGGACTCCGGAATGCTGCAGATCCGATGGCTGTATTAAAAGAGCTCAAGCGGGTTACGAAACCAGGTGGTAAAGTCGTTTCATTAGAATTAATAAAACCCGATTCAAAAAGATTACAATTTTTGTATAATATTTACCTTCATTATTGGATTCCTATTTTAGGGAAGATACTGGTCCATAATGGAGATGCTTATCATTACCTTCATGATTCTATCTTTTCCTTTATTCATCAGGAGCAATTAAGCGCTCTCTTCAAAAAATCAGGTTTTCAACAGATCCAGTGTTTTCGATTAAAACTGGGAATCGCCACTATCCATATAGGCATCAAACCTTTGTAGATTAGTCGAAAATAGTTTTAATACCCAAACCATGAATACATCCACCATCCTTTCAATATGTTTTTGATAAACGGGATTTGTATGTATTTATAAAAATCATCAAGCTATTCTTTTGTCCTAAAACGGATTTTGTCATTCTGTCATACAATATACCAGAATCCAGAAATAGTAATTCAAAGATAAACTATGGCAGATAATCTTAGCCAATCCGTGTTTGATTCCAATAATTTATATGATCGATCAATCATTACAATTCCCACTGAACGGCCAGTTTTGAATTAATAATGAAGAGCTTTTTTCCAGCGGCTATATTAAAATTCTCAATTTATCCTTCATGAGTTTTCGGGCCGTCATCCCACTCTTTTTGAGTTTTATTTATCCGTATCGTTCCGATTCCAATCATTTCAATTGATATGGTTAAAAAATTGAAAAGAGTAATAATGAATTACAATGACCAGAAAAAATGTAAAATGAGGTGGATCTTATGTCGATGAATGATTTTCGACGATTTCCGTATCGGAGAGGCAGACCGGGATATCCCTATTATCAGTATCCTTATGGGCAGCCATACCCTTATGCGCAGCCATATCCATACACGCAACAACCATGTCCTTATGGACAATGTCCGTATAATCAACCTAATCCATATCAGCAGCCTTATACACAGCCTGTTCCATCGGCACCGCCAACTGGCACTTGTCCTCAAGGAGCGCTTCCATACACAGTTCAATCTGGTGATACCTTAGAAAATATCGCCAGTAGGCTTGGTATTTCACCCGACGCTATTACTTCCACGAACCCTGGTGTGAATTTTAGCGTTCCTCTTCAAAACGGACAATCAATTTGTCTGCCGGCTGAAAATGAATAAATGATTGTCTCAACCCACCGGCTTCAGCCGGTGGTGGTTGAGTTCAAAAAGACTATAGCATCAATTGATTTTGCTATAGTCTTTTTTGACTTTAACTTACCGTTTAAAAGAATTATTTTCAGGATATTCTTGAAGTTTTAATCTCTGATAAAGCCAGGGTAACTGCTTTGTCTGCATTAATCAAACCATATCCATAATACTTATCAAATCCGGGAGCTCCGAGATCGGTTGCCGATCGGTGAATGATATCCGTAACCTCAGCCGGGGATAGCTTTGGATTGACTGATTTAATCACAGCCGCTACACCGGATACAAATGGCGTTGCCATGGACGTGCCACTAAAATAGGTGTAACCTGAAGGCCCTTTCCCATCAATATAAGTGCTTAAGATATCGCTACCCGGCGCAACGACATCCAGTTTCGTTCCAAAGTTAGAATATGACGCCCTTTGTTGATTGCGATCAATTGCTCCAACAGTGATTACTCCTTGACAATTGCCCGGTGTATCAATCGCTCCATCTTCATTTCCGGCCGCCACTACCACAGTAACTCCATGATTGATTGCATAATTAATGGCATCCTGGAGGGCATCGCTCGCACCAGGACCGCCTAAGCTCATATTAATGACCTGGGCTCCATGATCGGTAGCATATTGAATTCCTTTAACAATATTAGCGTCATCGCCGTTGCCATCATCATCAAGTACTTTGACCGGCATAATTAGACAATTGTTGGCTATACCGCTGATACCGGTACCGTTATTCGTTCGCCCGGCAATAATACCGGCCACATGAGTACCGTGCCCAACCCGATCATCGGTGGAGTTTTTATCATCGGCAAAATCCATTCCCGGAATTGTTACATTCTTCAAATCCGGATGTTTATCATTAACACCGGTATCCAGTACAGCCACAATAACCGTTGCATTTTTTACAAGATTGGCCTTATCCCAAGCCGAGTCAACCCCGATCATCTGCTCGCCCCATTGAAAACTATAATAAGGATCGTTGGGGATAAATTTAGCCTTTACCACATAATTGGGTTCAACATACTCCACATTTGAATTATGGTTCAGTTCCCGCATTATTTTAAAATAATTCCGATTGTTTGGCAATTGGATTAAATGGAGGCTGACATTTCCATTGAGTACTTTTGCCCTGGCATTGTATTTAAATAATGTTTTATCAATTGAATTTTGTGCCTGTTTGCCAGAACTTATTTTATATTTGGCAATAAACTCGTTGGGTATGATTTGGCCTAGATTGGCTATGTTGCGGGAATGAGCGACCCCATAAAAAAAAGCGCCATTTTTTTCTAAAACCAATCCATGGGAATGGGGATCCTTCACCACAATGGTTGCAGTTTTAAATTTTTGATTATCAGAGATTCTTAAATTTTTATTATCCGGTTCTGCCGCTGAAATCCTGGGAAGTAATACGAATAAGAATATGAATAAAGTTATCCATACCAAGTTTAGACGAAAAAATTTACGGGCAGAGCGCATGATGAGCCTCCAATTTCATTGGTTATTTTTTTCCTTCTAGCTTCCGGACTCATTATATCAACTTAACATAACTCAAACTAGCTGAAGTTCTTAACATGTATTATCTAAATTTCCATATCAAGAATTTTTTAATCAAAATTCAAATACTAAAAAAGAAATTGTGACATTGTCTTAACGCGGATTATGGCATGTATTCATACCCTATAGTAATGAATACCAAGACAAAAATAGCCGAGGTGAATAATATGTCCTGGAATAATAGCCCGGAATTTTTGGAATATACTATCCAATCCGGCGATACAATTTGGGATTTGGCTGATGAATTTGAATTATCGGTGGATGATATTTTAGAAGCAAACGTTGATCTTGATCCGGAGAGTTTAGCCGTTGGGCAGACCATTTATATCCCGGGTGATTTGGGACTTAATGCATCGCAACGGCCATCTGGGCATGGACTAAGGCCAGATCATAGACCGGGTAGAAGGCCCCGACCTTATGGATGCCGCCGCACTTATGTAGTCCGTCCCGGGGACACTCTGTACCGGATATCGTACCAATTTGGAATACCAGTGCGTTCCCTTATGAATGCCAATCCCTATATAAATTTTGACTATCCGCTGCAAGTCGGCCAATATATTTGTTTACCATATTGAAATCAAAATATATTTTAGATTTGAAGTGCAGAAAAGACTATGGTTTAATTTTCCCCATAGCCTTTTTATTGACTTAGATATTTTATGAAATTAAAAAGATGTTTTAAATTGAAATCCGGTTTTCATACATTAGGCATAAACCGGATTAAAGCCCTGATTCATAAAATATATCACCGATAGCATGAAGAAATAGAGCAAATGAGGTGAGAGATTTGTCGTTAGATAATGATTCTAAGTTATTTCAATATATCGTCCAACCCGGTGATACATTCGGAGGACTAGTCAATCGATATCAAGTAAGCAGTGAATCAATTCAAGCTGCAAACCCGGGCGTCGATCTACAGAATATGCAAGTAGGCGCAGCTATTGCAATACCAACCGACCCTGCCGTCGCTATTCGCCAAACCGGACCCTCCCGCAGGCCTCAAAGTGGACCATCCCACAGGCCGGAACAAGGTCCAGAGCATGGCCCCGGCCGTGCACCCGAACGTAGACCAAGACGAGGACCGGAATTCTATCGCCCGGGCAGACCTTATTACCGTCCGTATAGGCCTTATCGGCCTTATTATCCTGAACCGGCGTATCCGTATCCAGCCTGCCCCGTAGGCGTAAGACCTTATGCTATTCAGCCCGGTGATACGCTTTATACAATTTCTGACCGGTTTGGAATTTCACCGGAAGAAATCGTTACAAATAATCCTTATATTAATTTTCAAATACCTCTTCCCGCCGGTGAATTCATTTGCCTGCCGATTGCTTAATTTTAGAACTTTGCTTTTGGATATTGACAGTAATGATCGCAATGTTGAAGGAAAATGGGTGAATCCGATTTTGGCAAAATAGCGAACTTGTGCCTTTATCATAAAACGGATTTTAGCATAATGCCATAAGATATATTATCAAAAATCCTACTAAACGAACGAGGTGAATCATAATGTCAATGAATCAAGGCCCTGAACCCATTCAATATACAATTCAACCAGGCGATACTTTATGGGAATTAGCCAATGATTATGACACCACTGTTGAAGATATTTTAGAGGCCAATCCCGGAATTGATCCAGGTAATTTACAAGTAGGGCAAGTTATTGCACTAGCCGATCCCCAGCTCTCTATTCAGCAGAGGCCTAGGCCCAGACCATACAGACCTTATAGAAGACCTTATCGTTATTATAGACCTTATAGGCCTTACTATCGTCCCTATCCTCCATATTATTCTCCTTATGCAGGGACTTGTCCTGCGGGTGCCAGACCTTATACAGTGCAACCCGGGGATAACTTGTATAATATCGCAGCCCGTTTTGGTGTCTCCGTTGATGCCATCATTGCCATCAATCCTTATGTTAACTTTGGCTTAGCCCTACAAGTTGGACAATTGATTTGTATTCCGTAATAATTGAATCGAATATAACAAATTTGGAAATGACTAGAGGACTATAAATTCCAGTATAGTCCTTTTTTTCTGCGCTGCTAATATTGGGTTAACCAGGATCTAATTTTTTCAGAACCAAGATAAAATAAATTTGATAGATTACTTTGAAAATTCCATTGATAAGATTCACCGACAATGACAAATTTCCGTTCTGGATGCTGATGAGCTAGTCGATAAAATAAATCGATGTCAACCAAACCACGGTAAAATGCTCCGCTAAAGCTGATGAACGGCGAGTTTTCTTGATTCTTTAATTCTTGTATTTCGGGTGGGATTGTTTCCCCTTTTGATTGATATTGAGTGTGCCGGAAATAAATAAAGTAAATTGCAGTATCCCCTACTCCTTGCGGCAATTGATCATAATCATAATAAATCCATAAATGCGGTGCCACCTCCTCTGGAGCCTTTCCGGGAATTTAAGTAATATTGCGGACATGGACTGGATGTCCGGCCTCTGCCAAGCGAGTCATTAGCTGGTTGCGGACGGTGAAATAAATATGCCAGTCGATAGCGGGAAAGCATATGATTGATTGGACGATTTATAAGTTACCTCCCTAAGGTTAAGGATAAAAGTGCAGCGCAGTTTACGTATACAGAACATAATATATCCTTAAGATGCTTTCCTTAGAAAGGATAGAAAAATGTCTTTCCTAAAAGTATTGGTTCTTGGAGTTACCGGTATGTTTGGCCATACTTTGTTTAGTCAACTAGCCGGTGAGGAGAATCTTGAAGTATATGGTTCAGCCCGCAATTCTGATTTTAATCGTTTTTTTACCCCTGAATATTGCCAAAACATAATCCATCCAGTCCTTGGGGAAGACTTTGAGTCATTCGCGATTTGTTTGTCGGACCTTAAACCTCAAGTAGTCATTAATTGCATAGGAATTATCAAACAAGTACCTTTAGCAGTAGATGCTTTAAAAGTCATTACCATGAATGCCTTGTTGCCTCATCGATTGGCCGTTATCTGCAAAGCGATTGGGGCAAAATTGGTGCAAATTAGTACTGATTGTGTCTTTAGTGGCAAGAAAGGCAATTATCGTGAAAATGACACTCCGGATCCGCTGGACCTTTATGGACAAACCAAACTACTTGGTGAAGTAAATGATAAAAATTCTTTGACTATCCGTACTTCGATCATCGGGCATGAATTAAAAAGTGCCAACGGTCTTTTGGAATGGTTTTTATCGCAAAATAAAAAAGTGAAAGGTTTTAAATATGCTATTTTCAACGGTCTTCCAACGATTGAAGTAGCCAAAATTTTCAAAAATTATATTATTCCAGACTTAGCAGCACCAATTCCCAAACTCCACGGTTTATATCAAGTATCGGCCGAACCCATTTCAAAATATGATTTACTTCAATTAATCGCCAAAGTTTATCAAATCCCAGTCGAAATCGAAGCCGACGATTCATTTTATGGAAACCGTTCTCTAAACTCGGCCCGTTTTCAGAGAATCACCGGATACTCTCCTCCGTCTTGGCCGGAATTGATTCGGGAAATGTATCAAGATTTTATCACTGCCCCTTATTATAAAAACAGGTGGGCTCAGGAGGTGACCAAAGATGTCCAAACTTAAGGATAAAACAATTGTCATTACTGGTGGAACTGGCTCTTTGGGTCAGGTATTAACCCGACGATTACTCCAAAATACGGAAGCTGAACCGAGAAAAATTATTATTTTTTCCCGTGATGAAGCGAAACAGCATCAAATGCGAGTTGAATATCAACATAAAATAAAAACTACGGATGAAGTTATTTATCATAATTTTGAGCGGCTCATTCAATTTCAAATTGGCGATGTCCGAAATTACCATTCCGTTTGTTCGGTATTAAAGGAAGCGGATATTGTGGTAAATGCCGCTGCCTTGAAACAGGTTCCTTCTTGCGAATATTTTCCCTTTGAAGCGGTCCAAACCAATATTATCGGTATTGAGAATATTGTAAGGGCGATTCGGGAACACAATTTACCCGTTGAGACTGTGGTTGGGGTATCCACCGATAAAGCCTGCAAGCCCGTAAATACGATGGGCATGACCAAAGCAATTCAAGAACGTATTTTGACAGTTGCTAATATTTATGCTCCAAAGACCCGCTTTATTTGTGTCCGATATGGAAATGTTTTAGCTTCCCGAGGATCCGTAATTCCCCTCTTTCATGAACAAATTAAAAATGGCGGACCCGTAACTATTACAACACCCGAGATGACAAGATTTCTTTTGCCGTTGGAACGGGCTGTAGATACTATTTTAATGGCTATTGAGGAAGCCAAATGTGGTGAGATTTATATTCCTAAAGTGCCAGCAGCACGTATTTTAGATATTGCCGAGGTATTGATTGACAACCGGAATATTGAAATTCAAATTGCTGGAATTCGTCCAGGCGAGAAAATACATGAACTACTGGTGTCTGAAGAAGAATCCTGGCGTACGGAGGAACGTGGTGATTTTTATGCAATTCAATCCATGTTACCGGAGATAGTAAAAACCAGTAACTTCTTAAAACCTCTCGGGCATGCCTATTGTTCCAGTGATACTTTGATGACATTTGAAGAGACCAAGCAACTTTTAAAACAATATCATTTATTGAATCCTAATGAACTGGCTGATGAAGGAGAACATTTCCGCTAATGAAAATTATGACCATTTTAGGTACTAGGCCGGAAATTATTCGTTTAAGCAGGCTTATTCCTCTGCTAGATGAATACTGCAATCATATTCTGATTCATACCGGACAAAACTATGATTACACACTGAATGAAGTATTTTTTAAGGAATTAGGACTACGTACTCCAGATTATCTCCTGAACTGTAAGTCGCAATATCCTTTTCAAGAAATCGGTACCATCCTTGCAGAATGTGAACAAGTTATTATCAAAGAAAAACCTGATCGTTTATTAATACTCGGCGATACTAATAGCGCACTATCGGCTATTGTAGCTAAACGGCATGGGATTCCGGTTTTTCATATGGAAGCCGGTAATCGCTGTTATGACGATAGAGTACCCGAAGAAGTAAACCGCCGAATCATTGATCATTCCAGTGACATTTTAATGCCATACACCGAACGTAGCCGGGCAAATCTCATCCGAGAAGGCATCGAACATCAAAGAATTTATGTAACCGGCAATCCGATATGGGAAGTTTTACATTATCATGAACAGCAAATTAACAGCAGTAATGCATTAAAAAATTTAAATTTGAACTCCAAAAAATATTTTTTAGTAACTTTACACAGAGCCGAAAATGTTGATAAAGAAGAACGTCTTTATCAGTTTATTAAAGCTTTACATCAACTTTATCTGAAATTTCACCTTCCGGTGCTTTGCAGTGTACATCCCCGAACCCGTTCCCAACTGGTCAAGAAAAATCAATCTATTGATTACGAAGGAATAATAGCCGTTAAACCATTAGGGTTTTTCGATTTTATATATCTGGAGAAAAATGCCGCCTGTGTTTTGAGCGATAGTGGTACAGTTCAAGAAGAATGCTGTATTTTTAAAATACCCAACGTTACCCTGCGTGATGTTACGGAACGGCCGGAAACTATTGAAGTTGGCAGTAATATTATCAGTGGTTGTCAGCCTATGCAAATATTAAATGCAACCAATTTGGCTTTGAATATGAACCATAATTGGGATTCTCCAAAAGAATATCGTCGAAATGATGTAAGTCAAACCATCTTAAAAATTCTATCAGGGGTGTTTAATAACAGAGCCTTGCATTGATTGTATTGGTATATTCTTTATTCCAATTTTAAAAAAGTTTAGTGCTAATAATCTAATGAATTTTCAAGGATTAAATAAATTCGCCTCTCTAAAATTAAATAATAAAGATATACAATATTATAATCTGCTAAAATTTTATATTGGGTATGGTTGCTATATATTGTATATCTTTTATTTTTTAACTTTCTTGAACGGCCTCGTGATTTCCATTAAAGGCTGTTTTTGTATCGGATATTCCTATGATTCATTACCAATTATTTTTAAATTCATTTTGCACACTTTTAATCCTTGACCATCTGTTTAGGCTACCGGTGCCAAAATGATGATATTCGTGGCAAAGAAAAGCGTAACACTGACTGCAACAATGGCTAAAGTACTTGGATCGATTTCATTAACTACCGTTTGATTGTTTACAGATAGGCTTCCTTGAACTATCGAATTCGCCGGGAATGTTCCTGGAATGGTTTCGGTAAATACAAAGGGAACCGTTGCAGTCTGAGTATGAATTAAACCGTCTATCCCCTGAAAAGTTACAGTAATTACTGCATCACCAATAATTTGAACGATAACCGAAGAAAAGCCGACAATTTGAAATTGCACATTTTGCAAGGTTACATTGACGGAAATGATAGCTGCCGCCTCAATTTGCAGATTAACCGTTGCAGCCAGGCTCTGATTAAAAGTAGTCGTATTACTCAAGACTACTAATGTCCCAGGAGGCAAAGGCGGTGGTACTTCAGCCTGACAACGGTTGGATAGTGCCACTAAAACTTCTCTGACGATTTGATTTTGAAACCTGGCAACGGAAGTACTAAACTCCCTAACACAGGGAAGACTACATATAAGGGGTGCGGCCACGGCATTTTGAGGAATAGTAATTGTAGATCGACTACTGCCGCAGGTAATACTTTGCGTACAAGAACAAGACATTTTTTCACCTCGTTAATCAATTTAGTTATGACTGAATCTTCTTAATAAACTCAACCAGTTTTGGGCTACTGATTCGGCACTATAAACTGTTTGCAATAGATTTCTTGCCTGTTGAACCATAACAGCATGTTTGGTAGATGAAAGAGCCTTTTGAATGACTTCATACCATTCTTCGAATGACTCTTTTACTAGCCAGCCATTTTGACCATTTGTGACTGAATCACGGTAAGGAGTCAAATCGGAATAAATTCCCAAAACCTTGGCAGCCGTATAATCACGAAATTTGCTGTTACTTTTGGCCTCATTAAATGGAATCGTACGAAGTGGCGCTAATCCTAAAGTCCAATAACGTTCTGTCAAGGTTTTCATAAAAAGATCATAATCAGCTATATATGGAAAAAGACGCGCCTGCAACTTTTGCCATTGATGAGGATAACATCCGATAAATTCGAATTCCACCTGTTCTTGCAATAATTCTTTAATTGCCAGCAAGGCCGGGAACACCATTTCAATATCATCCTGGTGGTGCGGCGAACCGAAATAACCGATTCGATATGGGGGCTCAATTATATCTACCGGTATATCGTAGATTTTAGCTGTATAGGGCTGGTAAATTGCTGGGTAATTTTTTTCTTTCAAACGACGCGCTAATTCCGGCGAACCCGCTTTAATTAAGTCAGCTTCAGCCAAAAACATTTTAATGATTTGTGATAAATGACTGATTTTGTATCTTAGTCCCCAACTTACATCTTCAGGGGGTTCCAACAAATCGTCATCCAGTTCGTAAATGACGGTGATCTGGTTTAAATGCGCAAAACGGGCTAATGAAAGAGTTGAATCTTGAATACAACGATAAAGAATCAGCGTGTTAATATTTTTCAGATCTTCTATCTTCAGATAATACTCCGAAATAATGCGCCAAGTAAAAGCCGGACCGGATAAAACACGGAAAGGTATTTCGTAAACCATCCTAGTTGAAGCTAAGATTTCCGGAGCTATGACCAAGACATTTTGCTTTACCTCACTAGGAAGCTCAATCGATTCATTTATAATTTGATCGCCGGTTTGATGCATTTTTTGTCTCTTCTTTTATAATTAGACCCATACAGCCTACCCTTTTTAATCTATTCTATTATCATTATTGGGACTTAGTGATTATTCCAATGGCATAAATTCATGAAATACGGCTGATTATAAAAATTTTAATTTGTTAAAATATGTAAACAGATTTATTTGCCTAAGAGGCTATAAATAGAAAGCAGTTTCCTATCAATAGAGCTCGTCCGAGGGATTATCTTCATTATAGGATTCCGCCGGTGATGATTGAGTTAAAATGAAATTGCGCAAGCAAGAGGGTAAAGAAATTGTTGGTTTTTAACCTTGAAATCTCAATAATCAAAGTCAACCCAGAAATTTAATAAATTATAAAAAACAAAGAGCTAGTGCGTAAAATTCTTTCCGTACTAGCTCTTCAGATATGTTGTAAAACCGCCCATCGGGTTACTAATAACTGTTGGATCCATTTATTATCAACCCGCTTCATCGATTTATCTTATGATTCCGTTGGCACGTTGCAATTCTTGATGTATTCCAACATCAATCCATTCTTCATTTAGAACATAAACTCCCACGATATCCTTTTTTTCCAACAAGGCTTCGAAAAGTCGCGTGATCGGAAAATATTGGTTTCTCGGAACTAATGAAATAACTTTCGGATTAAAAACATAAATTCCCGCATTAATTAAATAATGAATCAAAGGTTTCTCTTGCAGTTGAACCAATCTGTTTTCAGCCGTTTCAATGATGCCATAAGGAATTTCCATTTGGTAAGTTCTACTTGTAATGGTGGCCGCTGCTTTGATTCGCTGGTGAAATTCCAATAGTCCGTTAATGTTTGCCTGCGTAACTAAATCCCCATTCATTACAATAAAAGGATGTTTTGGACATTCTGGGAGTAATGATAAGGCTCCTCCTGTACCTAACGCCTCATTTTCTTTTAAATATTCGATCGAACATCCCAAGGCAGAACCATTACCAAAATATCCTTCAATAATTTCTCCACAATAGTTGATAGATATATATATTTTTTGAATACCAAAACCAACTAAGTGTAATATCAATCTCTCTAAAATGGGCCGTCCTGCTACTTTAATCATTGGTTTGGGATAATTTTGGGTGAGCGGCATCAACCGGGTCCCTTTTCCACCAGCCATGATCACAGCAATGTTTGGCTTGATGGGAGTGCCAATGAGATCTTGGAGAAAATGAATGCCTATCAGTCTTTTTTGTTGGTCGATGATCGGAATGTGACGAATACTTAGCGCTTTCATTAAATCTAAAACGGCTGCCCTATCCTCTTCCGGCCCAACGAAAATGTAATCTTTCTTAATAATTTTAATTACCGGTGAAGCCAGGGTTAAGCCACATAATAAACCGCGGCGGATGTCGCCATCTGTAATAAGCCCAACGATCTGGCGGTTTGCATCTTCAACTAGGGCAACTTCACGCCAATTTGCATTAATGGTTTCCATTGCTTCCCGGATTGTTTGATCGGCTTTGATAATAAATTTTCTTAGCTCATCATTATTCATAGGTAAACCTCAAGATTCATTTCCGGCAGGTCACAATCCAGTCCACGATCTCATGCCTGCCATTATTCATAGAACGTATCGAATACTCAAATTGCAAATCTTTAAAATCTGTATACTGCTTTTCCAGACTTTCTAAAGTAGCAAAGCGGGTTACCCCCATGTCGGCATAAGGACCCTCCGTTACATTTTTGATACTGGTCGGATCGATCCGTACTCCAAGTCCGTCACCCCAACTACCGTTTTTTGAAATCAATGAAAAATGACTTCCCCCGGGTTTGATTACCCGGTATACCTCTCTTATAGCCTGGGTTGCATCAGCTTCGCAATTCTGTTGCAGGCTGGCTACATCAATAACACAATCAAAAGTTTCTTCAGCCCAGGGTAACTGATAAAAGTAACCTAATACCAATTCACCTTTAAGACCTTCCTGGGTAAATCTTTTTTTTGCCTTTTCAATGGCTGTTGGTGAACCGTCGATTCCAGTATATGAGAAACCTTCCCGGGCTATATACCAACTTGGACCGCCTCCCGGACCGCAACCCAATTCCAAAATTTTGATCATACTCCGATTCGGTACCGAATAGTAATTTTCGGCGATAAACCGGACCAATTCTAAAGGGGGATACATACCCCATTGCCCTCTTTCATGAAAGATATTTTCCCACACTGGGTCCCAACTCATTTTATTTCTCCTTTCACTTTTTTAAATGATATAATAGCTGTCCTTTCCATAACTGAGTGGATTGTAAACCATTATGATAGTCCACCGCTATTTTCGATTGAATCGACAGACCGCTTTCTTTGATAATCGCCTCGATTTCGTCAGGCGTGAAAAGATGACCCTTCCCTGGTATTAAGTCATTCCCGATTTTCCAATGGAAACAGGTATCTCCACGTTTATCATTGGGGTTTACGGAATCCAAAAAAATTCGGCCTAATACTCGTATCCAACCATATTCACTTGCATTATGACGGTTGTTTACATCCAAAAAAATACTGCCTTTCCCAGACAACAGTCTTCGCATTTTCTTTAAAGCCGCAATCCGAATGAAACGATCCGCAAGATGACCCAAAACATTCCACAGACAAATGATGACGTCAAAGCGTTTATCAGTCTCGGGTAAATTCTCAATAGCAGCTTGCCAGACATCCGAAGGCCTCAATTGTCGGCATCGAGCAACCATTTCCTGACTAATGTCGCTTAATATGACATATTGAATTTTTTTCTGCGCTGCCAAGGCCATTCCACGGACTCCATCACCGGCTCCAATATCCAATAAACTTTCTGCGTCATCGGGGATATGATCCAGGATAAACCGGTCCACCGAATTTAGATAAGCCGCTTTTTTTTGCGCATATTCACGGTAATAAGGGGCTAAGGCATCATACATATGCACAGCCGACTGATTATTCATGCAAGATCCTCCCACGTGATCGCGTTATCCGCCTGAATGCCATTCTTTAATGTACGGCCGATAATTTTCGTAAAATCTCCCGGTTCAATACCAGCCAAAGGGCGTTTAATCTCAATCATCTCCCGGGAAAGTATAGTCCCTTGCTGCAAGTCGGATGCAGCGACCAGACTCTTTCGAATAAACGGCAAATTAGCAATTTCACACTGCGACGGTTCTTTCAAGGGACTACCCAATGCTGAATTGGCAATGCGAATTCCTTTGACCAGCTCTGCCATTTCGTTCGGTTCAATCGAAGCCTGATGATCCGGTCCCACCATCTTGCGATCCAAAGTTAAATGCTTTTCTACCGCGACTGCTCCCAGGGCGGCAGCGGCTATGGCCGTGTAGATCCCTGTGGTATGGTCAGAAAATCCTACCGGAAGTCCGAATCCTGTCCGCAATGTTTTCATTGCCCGTAGATTGATGCAATCGCATGGCGCCGGATAACTGGAAACGCAATGAAAAATAAGCAACTCGGGGCATCCGGATTTTTGCAGCGCTTCAATGGCCATTCCTACTTCCGCTAAATTACTCGCTCCGGTGGACAAGATAACGGCTTTCTTTTTATTACCAATGTATGTCAATAAAGGAAAATTGGTAATCTCACCGGAAGGAATTTTGATAGTCTCCACTTTCAACTCATCCACCAGCAGATCCACGCTGTCAAAGTCAAATGCGGTGCAAAGAAAGGACATTTTAACCGAGGTACAATAATTCTTCATTTCCAATAAAACCGGAGCGCTTAACTCAAGCGCCTTACACATTTCCAATTGGTTAGCGCCTATTGCGGTCGATTTTTCTTGGTAGGGTGCTTTAAAAGCACGCTGGCTTATTTCTTTCTCTGCCCGGAATGCTTGAAACTTAACGGCATCAACTCCAGCATCCACTGCGGCGTTGACTAATTTCCGAGCGATTTCAGCATCACCATTATGGTTGACTCCGATTTCGGCAATGATTATCGTTCGATCCGCACAATTGAAATCAAAATTTTTAGATTCTAAATTCATTTTTAACTCCTGTTTAATAAGCGTTTTCTTCGATAAAATGGAAAATAATCAGAATCGTTGCTTTCACCCTTCATCCGCTCGTGGTTTCGCTTTAAAGAACATAAATATTCATAGATCTCCCTGTTGTGAACCCGTTGATAACTATATAAGGCAGCGTATCGATCCGAAAAACCGCTTTTGAATTGGAACAAACTGTCGGTGGCGGATGAAGTAACTCCACCTCCCAGATGAAACCGTAAAAAGCCATTTCTTTTAGCCCATAAAGCCACTTCCCACATTAATAAATTACTTGGTCTCAAAGTATGGTACTGATGGTCGGAGCCTCCAAAATGGTAATACACTGTATGAAAATCGTGAATTAAAAGAAAACCAGCAGCCAGTGCTGAATTTGCCCAGGCAAAAAACAAGGAAAATCTTTGTGTACCTAATTGAAATAATAAGTTTTCAAAGTAGTTATCCGGAAAAAACCATTTAGAAGCGGCACGATGCCGTAGCATCGTTTGGTCATACAAATCTTTGAACATTTTCAAATTAGCGGAATCGGGGTTTACTTTTTCCACCCAAACACCATTTCGTCTAGCCTTGTTGATTCCGCTCTTATGACCGCGGCTTATTTTTCGCCACAATTCTTCCTCGCTTAAAGTCAAATCCCAATAGATAATTTTTTTTTGGAAGTTTAATTCAATCAAGCCGGTTCCGAGAACATAGCGCTGATTATCCAGCAAAGGATGAAAGCTTGTAAATTCACTGGCAATTTTATTTTGACGGCAATAATCAATTAAATTTGAATTCAATTGCTTAAATAATTGTTGCCCTTCTTCCAAAGTGCTGCAGCAACAAATCGGGCCACCGTAACCATATGGATTGGCAATATCATAAAACGGTTCCGTTATGTTTTGTTCTTTAAGAAAAGATAATTCGTGCAAAGGACGTTTGACAAAAGTTTGAATTATAAAGTGGGCTTCATTACCATAAAAAACCAGAAACGGCTGATACCCATAGGTTAATCGATAAACGTTTCCGTATTCAGGAATAAAATGAATATCCTGACCTTCCGGCTTCAATTGCCTGATCAAATTTCTCCATTCTTCACTATCTTTTCCAAAAGAATGTAGTATTTTAAATTTCATCGTCATTTCTCTTCAACCAAACGTTCCTCATTTTTATCCATCCATTTATTAATCAGCTCAGGGCCTAACTTTAAATGGCTTAGTAATACTATTGTTTTAGGAGCTGCTGTACCGTCACCATAGGGATTGACACAATCATGCTGTAATGTCTCCCTGAAAAAAGGATCTTGTAAAGCCCGAAAAATTGCCTTTACAATTTCGGCTTTATGATAACCCGTATCAATAACATTGCAAGCCCTTAGCCTTCCATATTGCCTGGTACCGATATTGACCACCGGCAATCGAAAGAAAGGCGCTTCGATAATCCCACTGCTGGAATTGCCTACCAGTACCGAGGCAATCCGCATCATGCTCAAGTATTTGACTGAACCAAGATGAGGAATAATCCGTAGAAAATCCTGGTTCTGATATTTTCGGAGGACTCTGGCCATTTCTCGCCCGCCGGCGTCGGTATTGGGATAAGTAAAAACCGTCTGGATATCCAGTTCCGTCAACGCCTCCAGTATCTGAGTCATTTGCCAAGCCGCCTGATCCGTTTCGGTAGTTACCGGATGCTGAGTAGCCAATAACAATGGACGGGTTAAATCAAGCCTGAATTCCTTAGCCAATTCAGCGGGAGGAATATATTGCATCTGTTTGATTACATCCAGTCCTGGCTCGCCAACCTTAAAGATTCGCCCGGCTTTTTCACCCATCGCCAGTAGTCTCTGGCCACTTGATTCACAGGTTGTCAGATGGATATGGGCAAATTTGCTAATGGCATTGCGGGTCACATCATCGATGGACCCACTGTAATCACCGCCAGACATATGACATATTGGTGTGTTTGTATGAGCAGCTGCTATCGCACCAGCCAGCATCTCAGCTCGATCTCCCTGCAATAGTATGATATCCGGCTTAACCGACTCAATAACTTCCGCGATGCCAAAGATAGCCAAACCAAGCGACTGGGCCATCGCTTTGCCGCTGTCTTCCCCTAAAACCATGCTAATATGATGCATCCTGCATAAATTACTCTTTACTATTTCTCCAAGACTATCTTGAAATTCAGGTAGCAAGTGCATTCCTGTTACAACTAAATCCAAATCCAAATCCGGACTTTGAGTTATTTTTTGAAAGACAGGAATCATCAAGCCAAAATCAGCCCTGCTTCCAGTAATTCCAAGAATTTTCCTAACCATTGAGTTCCTCCAGGTATCGAGGCTCGGAGTTGTTCATCATAATAAATTGGGCCCATAGAAAATCCATTGGTGTATCTATATCTACTGAATCAAAACGTTTCATCGGATAAGGAATAATTTTTTCCCCGTATAGTGTGCCGGAGTTCAATACAGCTTTATTGATGACATAAATGGACCCGTTTTCATAAAACGCAATAGGTAGTTCATTTCTAGTCATAGTTTGGTTCTTAATTGAAAAAAAAGGCGTTAATTTTCCGTCGTCAGACAAGGTCCAGGCATAAAAAGGATGTTTATCTGCAGGGTATACTGCCGTAACAGTATCAGCAAAGGATTTTTCAAAGAGGCTGATCGCTTCATCAATATGTTTGCCGGTACGAAACGGCGTAGTCGGTTGTAGAATAACTACTCCGGCAATATCGGGATGTTCTTCTCCAATTATTTCCAGCACATGAGAAATCACTGCCGGTATAGTGCTTTGATCTTGAGCCAATTCAGCCGGGCGTAAAATTGGAACTTCTGCGCCGTATTTTAAAGATAATTCCGCGATCTCTGAATCATCGGTCGATACAATCACTCTGGTTAATCGTAGTGACTTTAGGGCTGCTTCTATCGTATAAGCAATCAAGGGCTTGCCTGCTAATAAAGCCAAATTTTTACGAAAAATTCTTTTTGAACCCCCCCGTGCCGGAATTATTCCTAAATAGTCTTTCCCCAATTGATCCTCCAATTGCGTAGGGTTTGAAATGATTGAGATTCCTCTGCGGCGATTACTACTATAGTATATTTTTGAGTTGATTAATGTGTAACTCTTGTATAAACAGATGACCAAATTATTTAAAGAAATCGTTTTGAATGTTGATCGAAAGAGAGAGCGGGCAGAAGTGTGAAATTGGCATCTATAGCAATACACTTGCCGAATTAATATAATATAAAAACATGAGAGAGGAATAGCAAACAATTGGTAGGAACCATTCAATATATCGATATTTTTATTAATAAAGATTTTCGCTTTTTTCAAGGTGAATGAAATGATAAAAATAATTTGTATCGTGCAAACACCGGTACCATCCACCGAAATTTCCATTATCAGACCCTTTTCCTATTTAGAAAAAGAGCAAAAAATCTCCTGGAAATTGGTAAAAGAAAACGCTTTTCAAGCGGATATTCTTGATCAGGCCGATATTGCCGTCTTTCATCGCAATTGCCATCCCAACGGCCGGGCAATCCTCGAGAGGGTTAAAAATGCTCAAATCCCAGTGATTTATGAAATTGATGATAATTTCTTTGCAATCCCCGAGAATTTACCGGTAGGACGTTATATGCGGAATCCAAGCGTCATTCAAACAATAGAATATTACCTGCACTCTGCGGATATCGTAAAAATCGGTTCTCCGGAATTAACACCGCTAGTCTCGCAATATAATCAAAATATCATTTACCAACCTTACGCAGTTGACCTGACTATTCTTGATAACATTGTACCCCGCTCCTCTACTTATTTTACGATTGGATATGCCGGTACCATTTATCATCAGCATGATTTTAGGTTTTTAAATCAGTCTATTCAAGGGATCGTAAAGGAATTTCCTCAAATCCACTGGGATTTCATCGGCTGCTTACCAGAAGACGTCAATAAATTGCCGAATCATACCTTTACACCATTCATCCCAAGTTACACCGACTTTTTACAAAATTTATATTGGCGAAATTGGCAGATTGGATTATGTCCCATTATGGACCTGCTACATAATCGCTGTAAAACCGATAACAAGTTTCGTGAATATGGCGCTTGCATAATTGCCGGAATTTATTCCAATATTCCACCCTATTCTGCTAACGTCCAAAACGGTGAAACCGGCCTCTTGGTTGAAAATAACGAGCAAGCCTGGTATGAGGCAATAAAATTGTTAATTACTAACGATGGGTTGCGTAATAAAATTACCGCTCAAGCCCGGAAATGGGTTGAAGAACAACGGTCAATTCCGGAAGTGGCTAAACTTTGGATGGAGCTTTTTTTGCAAGTATTAAAAAAAAGGATATAGGATTGTTCCCTTTGCTCCAGGGATAATTGGGAAAAAGGTGATCCAGCAAGTCTTCGATAATAGTATTAAAATTATCATGTAACTTTGATTTGTAACCAACGGCGAATAAAACTCCCGTTCTTTTTAAACGTGTTCATAAGTATGATTAGAATCCAAAACCAATTGGTGGATTCATGCACAACCCCAATATTATTGCAACGATAGAATACTTTTTTCATTCGGCGAATATAGTAACCCATACGCCGATTTCTGGCAGAACCGGCAGATCGGATTGTGCTCCACTTTGGATCTATCTCATATAGTGCAAAACAGATCATAAATTGCGCGAGTCGAGTGCTTGCCGGATTGCCGGGATAACGAACATTTCGCTATATTCTGTCAACGTTCTAAACAGCAAAACTGGCCTCCTAGTTGAACAGTCCCGATTTAATGCTATAAGGACGTTGCTTTGTATTGGAGTCTGCGTAATAAAATCGCAATCAGGCACGAGGATGTATAGAGAAACGTCGTTCTGTCTTCGTTAAACTCTTGGTAAAACTGTTGGAACAAGTCTAAAAATTAAGAAGGTAAACCATGGATGAACAAACGGCATTGAAGGGTTTAATATTGCGCAGATTCTTTAGTTGTTTCCATTCTGTCGATTATCATGGCGCTTCTATAGGTAAATATTATTATAATCAATTTTTATACCACGTGCTGGGCCAGTGGGACCTTACCCATGCCAAGGAGAATCTCCCGTATTGGCATGAAATCAATGAAATGAAAGACTCCGACGTCTATCAGTGGATTGATGAACCTTACCCCTATGACCCGCATCCGGGGGGACTCATTTTAATGCGCGGCGGATTTGGCGATATTGCTTCTTTGTATCTGCCAAAAGAGCGCTTTATACTTTTAAGTCCCAATCAAGCAGAGGTTGATCTGATTAAGCTTAATCGGCCGGATTTGACTGCCCATAATATAGAGAATTATTACCGGGAAAATCCCACAGCTGTTGAAGCGCTTAATCAGCAGATCGCCGCGATCATTCAGAATCAAAAGGATGATCCACTGTTTGGAAGCACCGAGTTACTGGAATGGTTTAAAAAACAAACCCCCGAAATTGTTCGCGTTTTCGACGCCGTTCAGGAACTATTTCATAACTTTCATATCGGCGCCGTATTAACCATTTCATCCATCGTATGGATGGACAGCGCCTTAAATCTGATAGCTAGGGCCAACCGGATACCATCGTTGACATTGCAGCATGGTCTAATATTCGATAGAGACCTCTTTTGCCATACTCCGATCAATGCGACCAAAAAAATGGTTTGGGGAAACGCTAACCGAGAATGGTATCAAAAATACGGGTTTCCGGAATCGAGAACTTCCGTCATCGGTTCGCCGCGTTTTGATACAATTTTTAACCGGAAGTGGTGTGGTAAAGAAAAGCTCCATCAAATACTGGGGATAGAGCCCGCCCAAAAAATCATGGTCTATGCCACCGGCACAGAGATGAGTACAATCGTTCCGATTATTCTAAACGGTTTGGCAGCTATCCCGGATCTGTTTCTGATATTGTCACTGCATCCCAGTGAAACTCCCATCATCTCTCAATATCAGCAATTAACCGCGGGTTACTTCAATTGCAAAGTAGTCCGGTTTGGTCAGATTAGCCTTTATGATTCCTTGAGCGGCGCTGATTTCTTTGTTACCCATTGTTCAACAGCGGCACTGGAAGCGATGCTTTTTAAACTTCCCGTGATCACGGTGGAACCTTCCTCTTCCACCTGCTTTTCATACGGCGATCTAGGGGCATCCATACGGGTCAGCAATTCTGACGAACTTAATCAGGTGGTTAGCAGACTGATTGGGGATGCAACATACAGGGCGAATGCAGTTACTCAATATCAAAAATTTCTTTCCCATTATTGTATTCCCGATGGAACGGCATCTAAAAGGCTCTTTGAACAAGTCGAACATGTCTGCAATACCGGCGGAAGCGCATGAATAAAAGATAAAATTGAAATTATGAGGATCAAAATTAATTCTGGATTTACTTTCACTGATCGTAATGTATCTCAATGAAATGGATCGTTCACTTTTTATAACTGAACGACCCCGGGTTTCCCTATTTTCACTGGAGGAGAAAGGTTCAAAACTATGAATGAACAAAATATTTTTTATACAGTAATATTAGACAGATTTTTTCATGAATTTCAAAGTATCACCTATCACGGCGTACCCATTTGCAAGTTCGTTTATTATGCAATAATAAAAAATTGGACTCTCGAGCTTGCCAAGGAAAATCCGGTTTATTTTAAAAATTTACAGGATGAAATGAACCGGCTACGTGATTCTGAAACCTATGACCGGCTTGATGAACCTTACATCTATGAACCGCATCCCGACGGCATCATTTTAATGCGGGGGGGATTTGGCGACCTCGCTTCATTATTTTTGCCGAAGGAACGCTTCTTTTTAATCAGTCCCAATCAAGGAGAGGTTAACATTATTGGACAAAATCTGCCTGGTTTCCCAGCCCATAATATTCAGGACTATTTCCGGGAAAATCCTAAGGCGGTTCAGTCGCTGAATCAACGATTTACACAAAAATTTGCGGGCCTAAAAGACGATCCGTTGCTGGGTAATCCAAAGCTGCAGGAATGGTTCCAGCAGACAATGCCCGCCATTGTTTCCATGTTGGACGCTGTCCAATCGTTATTTGAAAATCTCCGTGTCGGTACCGTATTAACCATCGCATCCGCCTATTCGATGGATGGCGCATTAAATTTAATCGCCCGGGCCAATCGGATTCCGTCATTAACGGTACAGCATGGCATTCTCGATGAATGCAACCTCTTATACAATTTTCCGATTTTGGCTACCAAAAAAGCTGTTTGGGGCAGCGCGATCCGAAATTTGTATCAAAAATTTGGTGTTCCCGAATCGCGAATCGCAGTAGTGGGTTCTCCACGTTTTGATATTATTTTAAATCAAAAATGGTGGGGCAAGGCAAAGCTCTGTCAAATGCTCCAAATCGACCCGGCCAAAAAAGTGGTGGTCTATGCGGCCCAAATCTTTCATTTCGCTCAGACTGTAACGCCGGTAATTTTGGAAGGATTGCAGTCAATCCCGGATCTCTTTTTGCTCATCTTGCTGCATCCCGGTGAAAACCCTGTACCTCATGAAGAATTGGCCAAAGGGTATCCGAACTGCAAAGTGATCCGCTTCGGTCATGTTAGTCTTTATAACGCCCTGAGCGGCGCCGACTGTTTTATCACTTACTATTCAACGTCGGCATTTGAAGCGATGTATTTTCAGCTCCCGGTCATTACCGTTGAACCAATGCCTCCAAAATTTTCTTTTGGAGACTTAGGCGTATCGCTTAAAGTTGAAAACTCCGTTGAATTGCGCAAAATATTAATCCGTTTGTTCTCCGAAGAAGCATTCCGGCTCAATGCAGTGAACCGATATCAGAAATTCATCGCTTCTTATTGTATACCTGACGGTTTGGCTTCCAAAAGACTCTTTGATGAGGTGGACTTATTATGCCGGACCGGCGGAACAGTATAATCTGGCTGGAAGTATTTTACGGCTCAACCACTCTAAAAACTCATTTTATGATGATCGGTTGATTTGCTTTGCTTATAAATGGTGAATTGCACTGCCAAAATCCAATGCGCACCGATTAAGAGTCCTGCATATCCAAGGGGACAAAATCAAAGTAGGAATTCCAGCCGATAATAAAGCCATATCGAAATCAGCTTTGCTCAAGCAGTCTTTAACCCGGGGGATATCTTCAAAATAGTCGACTGTTGTGTGTCCAGCCACCTCAATTTGATGTTCCTCCAACAAAGGCACCAGGTTAAGAATATGATTGCCTACTAAATAAACGCGTTGATTTTTCAGGAATTCGTATAATGCTCCGGCGGAATGAAGCAATCTTCCCATGTAACTGTCACAGATTCGCTGAGTGGGTATTGAATAATATTCCAGAAAATATTCTGCTGCAGGCCAATTTCCTGTATAAAGCCAGGCTGGCATTCCGATGATATCGGCATGAAGAACCCCATCAAGCACTTCGTTCCGGATCGCCGGATCCGCAATATATTTTAAATAAGGGTCAATCCCGCTGGGCTGTTGAAGCGTTTCGAAACCGGGGATCTGCGGATGAGCGAGAAACATGATCTCACCGTCGCCTAAATTTACATGACTAATCGGTTTCTTTTCTGCCAATGCCCGCCGAAATGTTTCAGCCACTCCTTCAACAGACATCAAGTAATTTAAGAGTTTCGCTACCATTTGAATTCACCTTTCCAATCTTGATTTGACGTTTTCAACAATATATGGGAACCAAGCATTTTATCCGTTCTTATGTCAGTTGATATAAGTCTTTAAAAAATTATCAAGGTAATCGGCAGATTTCAAGTTAAGTAATTCCTCTCTGTGAGGGGCCAGATCATCAAAAGTCATGCTGCCGATTGCATCCGCTGTGAAAGAAAGCATATTCTCCAGTGCGCCATAACATACAAAACCCAAACATAATCATAGTCAATCATAAATACCCTGAATTTTTAGGGCTATCGACATTTTAACATCTCCTTAATCTTTGATATGTTTGTTGTTTTTCACCAGACGCTTCTGCCGCCATCTACCATAATCACCGCCCCATTCATATAGGACGATGCGGCCGAAATCAAGAACACAATGGCCCCTTTCAGTTCATCCGGCCTCGCCATCCGTGCCATTGGAATCAGTGAGCTGATACGGGATAAAAATAGTTCACCTTGACCATTGGAAACACCCCCGGGACAAATCGCGTTGCAACGGACTCCCTTTTCCGGCCAATACGTTGCTAGATATCTGGTAAGCCCAATAAGTCCGGTCTTAACTACTGAATAGCTGACCGGCTTGACGTTTTGGGATTGCTCCGGAACACCCTCCCGTTTGTAAAGATTTTGATTCGGAGCAATCACGCCCAGGTCAGAGGCGATGTTAACGATACTTCCGCCGCCAGCTGCCGCCATCGATGTTCCAAAATATTTAGAGCAAAGGAAAGAGCCGGTTAAGCCAACCGCCAGATCGACATTCCATTGTTCCAAAGAAAAATTCTCCAGCCGGGAAACATTTTGTAACTGGTTGGTATCATCGATTTTAGGATTATTGGCTGCATTATTAATTAAGGCGTCGATTCTACCAAATTGGGCCAAAATTTCCTGGCAGATTTTCTCAACTTGCGCTTCCTGAGTAATATCGGCCACAAATCCGGCGGCTTGGGTCGGATATTGGCGTCGTATGTTTTCTATAACGGTGTCGATTTGAATTGGATTCAGATCAAGAATCACCGGAATACCACCGAACTCGGCAACCGCTTCGGCATGTTTTTGGCCCAGAAATCCTGCCCCGCCGGTGATTACCACAATTTTCCCGGATAAATCAAACCTGTCTTTCATTTTTCACCTTTATTCTTTTAAAAAATTCTTGCGGTCTGCCCGCCGTCAATTATCAAACAAGCGCCGGTGGTGAAGGAAGAACGTTCCGAAGCCAGAAAAGCAACTGCGGCAGCGATCTCTTCCGGTTTCCCAAAACGATGCAGCGGGACGGTTGTTTCAATCAATCTTTGAATCCGCTCGGGATCTGCTTTAACCTTCTCCTCCCAGGTGCCTCCATCGAAATATATATTACCGGGCGCAATGCAGTTAACCCTTACCCCATCACGCGCAGCTTTTCTGGCTAAATTTTTTGAATAAGCGATCAATGCGCTTTTCGCAACCGAGTAATCCGTTGGAGCTCCTGTCACCTCAACACCGGCTATTGAGGCAATAAAAAGGATACTTCCTCTGGATTCCTTGATTAAAGAATAAAACTCCCGGCTAGTGTTGATGGCGGAATCAAAATTCACTTGAAATATCCTTTCAAAATTTTCAATGGATGGAATCGGTTCGGATACACTTTTACCGCTTCCCAAATTGATGATTAGAATGTCTAAACCTTTCCAGGTGAGGTTTATTTGTTCCTTCAGTTTCCGAATCCGTTCAATATCCGTAAACTCACACGCCAAAGCTAAAATTGAGCTCTGAACAAATCTTTGCGACAGCGTATTCTTTAATTGATCCAGATCGGATTGGTGACGGCTGGTCAAGGTAACCCGGGCTCCTTCTTCCAAAAAGGCTTCCGAGATGGCTAACCCGATTCCCCGGGAAGAACCGGTTATTAAAACTCGTTTTTCATGAAGATTTAATTTCATAGTCGGGCACTCTGGCAGTCTTCCACCAATTCAAGGATAATACCGTCAGGATCATGGCAATATAAAACTTTGGCAGTGCCGTCAGGAGCTGTTTGGGGTTCACTCTTACAAAGGATCCCCTTTTCAAGCAGGACATGATATAGTTCTTCGATATGGTTTATGGTAAAAGCAAGATGGGAGCAACCAAGCTTGTTGGAAGGCTGCAGTTTACAATCGGCTGTTGGGTCCGGATGGGAATGATATTGAAGCAGTTCAATTAATGAATCATCCGGAGCTTTAAGTTTTGCCCATTCCAAAACTACTCCGGGAATCCCCACGACTGTTTCAATATATGTTCCGGTCTCCACCATTCTTTTCCATAAGCAGAATCCTAAAACTCCCTCATAAAATGCCAGGGACTTTTCTAAATTACGGACTACCAATCCGGTATGCCGGTAGCCACAGATCATGGCCGGACCTCTAAGGCTTCCCCAATGGCCTCATCCAAAGTCTCCAGACCTTCTAAAAGAGCTTCCTCTGAAATCGATAGCGGCGGAGCCAATTTAACGGATTCACGTCCGGTGCATACAACTAATAACCCTTTCTGCATTGCGATTTCACAAACGGCGTAACTAAGATCCGGAAGCGGATTCCCGGCATGATCGTAAAACAACAAAGCGGCTACCATCCCTTTCCCGAAAACATAACGCAGATAATCAGGATATTTTCCTTGAATCGCTTGAAGCTTTTCGTGAAAAAGTTCACCCAAGGGGATGGATTTCTTGATAATACCATCTTCCAATAAAGCTTGTAAATTAGCCTTTCCTGCGGCGCAAGCCATCGGATTGGCAGAATGAGTTGAACTCATTGAACCAATCTCCGGTAAATCCATAATCTCTCTCCTGCCTAAAACCATGGATAGCGGCAGACTCGAGCCGGCCCCTTTGCCGCAACAGAGCAAATCCGGTTCCACCCCATAATGCATATAACCAAACAATTTTCCGGTCCGACCAAAACCGGACTGCATCTCATCAAAGGTAATCAATATCCGGTGTTGATTGGCAAACTCTGCAATTTCCTGGATATATTCTGAAGGATAAAAAATAGCCCCCCAACCTTGAAAGGTTTCGATCATAAATCCGCAAAGATCGGTATCCGCATTGATGTTATATTTCCGGATAAGATCGGCGACAGTCCTTTGAAAATAGGCTTTCGGATTGGCAACCGCCTCTTCACGCCAGGGATAAGGAAAAGGAAGATGATAAATATTAGGATCCAAGTAACCAATCCATTCCTTCTGGGTCCAATTTCCGCCCATCATTTGGGCGCCCATGGTGCGGCCGTGCCAATTCCCCTCAAAGCAGATTACTCCAGGGCGCTTTTTCCCGCTTTTTTGGCCATACAATCGCATTAGTTTCAATGCTGCTTCAGTGGCCTCGGTACCAGCAGATACCAAAAAAGCTTTTTCAAATTGGACGGGTGTATGATCAATTAAATATTTTAAGTAGTCGGCCCGTTCTTTACTGGCATAAGTATAGGTATGCAACAGCGGCTTGTCTAAAACTTCCTGCAGGGATTTCACAATACGTGGGTTTCCATGGCCAGCATTGGCTACAAAGATCGTGCTGGTAAAATCGATCCATTGATTACCCCATGCGTCATAAACTTGAAAATCATCAGCCCGATCCCATACAACCGGTAATTGACCATGCATAGAAATGGATTCATATTTGTTCAAATCTTGTAAAATTTCGATACTCTCCGGCACCGGAATTTTCGTAACAATACGCCGGTATTGGGTGTTGATTTGCGGAACGGTTTTGGGGGTGAAGCTAAACTGAAATCCGGACATGTTCAAGACTCCTTCATGGATACTGTGTTTTTAGATACTCCCATAATAAACTATGGCTATGCCTGAGTTCATATTCCAATAATTCAAACTCATGTAAGGTATCAACTTCGGTGCATACCGGCGAGATAAAACCGAGCATGCTAGGGCCGTATAAACTGCCGGAACTATCGATAAAGTCCGGTTTTACAATATCCACATAACCATCGGGAATATAAACATCCGGGAACCCTTGGCGGGGATTATTTAAATCATCATTATTAAAACCCGCCGAAAGTCCTTTAAAATAACCGAAGTTATCGATTTGAAACCATTTGAACGGTGATTCCGAAGCAGGGTGTGCCGAACGCAACGAAGTAGCTTCTTGCCGCTTAATGATTTCAGTAATGGCAGCATCAACAACCTGCGGGCTTCGCAGTGGAGTGGTAGGGCGAAGCTGGACCAAATAGTCCGGGAGGCTTCCCTCATTATCCTCCAAGCATTGAATAGCATGGCGCATATAATCGATATCTGTCGAATAATCCTGTGCCAGTTCTGCCGGACGTAAAAAGGGCGTCTCTGCTCCATACTTTCTGGATATTTCAGCGATCTCTTCCGAGTCTGTCGAAACGATGGTCCGTTCAATTTTGGCACTCAGCCTGGCGGCAATAACGGAATAGGCAATCAACGGATAACCACCCAGATGTCTGACATTTTTCCCAGGTACTCCTTTGGAACCGCTCCGTGCCGGTATAATCGCCATAATGTGCATTGAAACATCATTCCTTAATGAGCATTAGTCAAAATCTTTTCCTTCTGTTGCACCCAATTATCGATCCGGGGCATGATCCATTCCAATTGCTTTTTAAAAATTTGAACGCCCTCGTCATCCCGGAAAGCCTGCATGATGAAAGGACCGGAAAATTCGGTTTGCGCCAAAGCGGTAAAGAATTTTTGAAAGTCAGTATTTCCCTGGCCTAATTCTACCGAATTTCCATTCCGTAACCGGTCTTTGAGATGAATATCTGAGATTCTCTTTCCATAGCAAGTTAATTCTTCGCTCGGATCATAGCCTAAAGCGGCACTGTTTCCCGTATCGTAATTCACTGTAAATATTCTAGAATCCAAAGTCTCTAAAAAAGCCAAAAAAAGTTTGGGCGGCAAATCAGTCTCCAAAGCCAGATTGATTTCAACGTTTTCCGCGACATCCCTTACGGAACAAATATTCTCAGCAAACTGGAGCATGTGTTGTTCATTTTTAAACGAGGACCCGTCGACACAGGGAATAACAATATTGGTAACACCTATTTGTTTAGCATTTTTAAGCAACATACAAAGCAGCTCACAACTTTTTGCCGTGATCAAATCGCATTCACCGTGTACTGGCGCTTCCATCAAATAATCCGCACAGATAGTCTTGACTTGAACTTCGGTTTGTTCCGAAAGTCTCCGGATTTCATCCAACCCGGATTGGTGCATCAAAGGGTTTTTCTCGAATTGCTCAAAGTCAAAAATAAATTCGATCAAAGAAAGACCTAATTTTTTGGCAATTTGAAACTCTCCTTGCCAATAATCAACTGGATGAGCTTGATAACGTCCTTGATATTTAGGTAGTAATCTGCCTTGCATAACTCCAAAATTTCTAATCATGGCCCACTCCAAAGCTTGCAAGTAAAGTATCGCAACAACCAATTGAAGCTAATTGTTTCTCATAAGCTTCATGAAGTTCTTTACTATCAAGAAAACTCCATTGGATATGACCTCCGGGCTCCTTTCTGGATAGCCAGTAGAGATGGTTGGATAAAGGATATCTTTGAATTTGCTTGATATAATTTATTTGAAGTCCGGCCTTTTTCGCCAGTAAAGATAAGGCATCTACATTAAATAGGAACAGATGGCAACTCCAATAAGTAAAATGAGCAAAAGCATCACTTTCATACACTTTCAACAACGCATCGTCGGCATTGGGAACTTCGGCGATGATGCAACCTCCCGGTTCTAATTTCCCCGCTAATTGTTTTAACACGTTGATCGGATCGGGAAGATGCTCTAAAACATGAAAAATTGTAATTACATCAAAAGATTCTTTGACTTCATCCAGATTGGAATAAACACGCAGTTGCTGTTGATCAAAATATGGTTTTAGTCTTCGCTCTGGTTCTAATCCGGTTATTTCAGCAGCTACTTTATGGGCTAGTACTAAAAACCCGCCGTTACCGCATCCAAAATCCAAAACTTTTTTATTGGTTATGAATGACTGAAGAGTCTGAAAACGCCGTTGGTCATCTTTTGCCGTTACCCGTACCCAATTTTCAATGCTGGCATCTTTGCCATCCATTTGGGAATCTTCATAAAACCCGGGTATAATATGATCAAACGATGACAAAAAAACTAAGCCGCATGACTGGCATTCCAGGATATCAAGTTTTGGATTATCCCTTACCCGTCCCGGTTTTTTTATAAACGATTCTTCACCGCAAAGATAGCATCCATTCATTGGTTTTACTCATCCTCTTAACGGCTATTCAAATAATGAGCCCGTAATTTCTTGCTGATCGGTACTTCTTTTGGCATCATTGCAATCGCCCCATTACCCATTGCTTTCTCAATCTTGCGTACCGCTCCGACCAACATGCGCAATCCATTGGGTTCCAGTGAAGCGGCCTGATCCGAGCCGTACATCGCCCTATCTAGCGTGATATGCCTTTCCAAAGAGGTAATTTCCAGAGCCGCAGCAGCATAAGAAATGGATAAACCTACTTCATGCCCACTATAACCGACATCACATTGAAAAGTATCTCTCAGGGTTTTAATGCGGTTTAGATTGGCATCTTCATCTTCCATGGGATAGGTTGATACGCAATGCATTAATTCAAAAGGGCAATCTGCCTTGCGAAAAATGGCTACCGCCCGTTCAATATCTTTTAACTCGCTCATTCCGGTGGAAATAAAGGTATGTTTTTCCTCCGAGGCTACTTGTTCAAGTAAAGGTTCAAAAAGAAGCATAGCCGAAGCAATTTTGTTATACTGACAATTATATTGCCGTAAAAATTGTTGACTCTCCAAATCCCATGCTGAGGCAAACCAGTCGATACCAGTTTCTTGGCAATATCGATTTATTTCTTGATATTCGCTGAGACCAAACTCCAAACCCTCTTTCTGAGACCGCTGTGTATTTCCCCAGGGGCTTTCACGCGGTGAATCAAGAAATTCTTGTGTATAGACCTTATCAATAGTCCTTTTTTGAAATTTTACCGCATCACAGCCAGCGTCCTTGGCGATGTCAATTAATTTTTTGGCGATATTGATATCGCCATTATGGTTAATGCCAATTTCCGCAATAAAACAAATTGACATTGAAGTCTCTCCTCACGATTTGATCAAATTTTCAGCCAACTCTTTAATGACACCTTCCCCGCCTTTTTTATGTAAAATCAATTTGGCAATACGACGTATTTTGGGATGAGCGTCTTTCGGTGCCACCGGATAACCAACGATGCTCATTACATCGTAATCATTGACATCATTACCGACGTACATTACATTTTGGGGAGCAATTCCCTTTTCCTTACAATAAAACAGCAAGGCATCCTTTTTATCTTCTTTTCCTTGAATTACATTAAGGGCTAACTTTTGAGCGCGCTTTGCAACCACTGGATTGGTCTCGGTTGATAATACCAATAAAGGGATTGCTTTTACGTGTAACATTTTGATCCCCAGGCCGTCAGCACGATTGCAGATCACCGATTCCTTGCCATCTTCATCAACAGTAACTTTGTTATCCGTAAAAATACCATCAAAGTCAAAAATAATGGCCTGAATATTTTTTAATGATATTTTTTGCCGATCAAAAAAATTAAATAATTTCATTTTATTTGATTGGTTCCAATTCTTTCTTACAGTACAGTCAATTTTTTTAAATCAATCCAGTAGTGACCGTGATTCTTATTCTTGGTTCTAATATATGAAGTATTGAAGGCAACGGTTTTATCCCTAAAGCATAAAAAAAGAAAAAATCACCTCAATTAAATATTAACTTGTTTCCGGCAATCTACCCAGGTCCTATCACATTCTTTTTTTTTGGTAATACACTATAACTGGTACGGAAAGGGGTAATAAAAATGACAATTCCGGTTCTTAAACCATCCATTACCGATGAAGAGATTCAGGCGGTAGTTGAAGTCATGCGATCAGGTTGGCTGGGGCTTGGCCCTAAAACCAACGAATTTGAGGAGAAATTTGCCGAATATATAAAAGCTAAATATTGTGTCGCCCTAAATTCGTGTACTGCCGCTTTGCATCTGGTTACGAACGCCTTAAATCTAGGACCGGACGAGGAAGTAATCGTCACTCCGATGACTTTTATCTCGACCGTCCATTCTATCTCCTATTGCGGAGCCAAACCTGTATTTGCTGATATTTTACCGGATACCCTTAATATAAATCCAGCTGATGTTAACCAAAAAATAACCTCTAAAACCCGGGCCATTATTGGCGTAGATATGGCCGGCCATCCATGTGATCTGGATGAGTTGATGAAACTGGCAACGGATCATGGTTTAACTTTTATAGAAGATGCGGCTCATGCCTGCGGGGCACTTTATAAAGGAAAACCAGTTGGCAGTATTGCACCTTTTACTTGCTTTAGCTTTCACGCAGTAAAAAATCTTACCTGTGGTGAAGGCGGAGCCATTACGGGCACCAATGAATGGTTTGAAAAATGGTTTAAAGAAATGCGCTGGCTTGGTATATCCAAGGATACTTGGGAAAGGTCCGAGGAAAAGCATGGTTATCAATGGAAATATTGGGTTGAAAATATGGGGTTCAAATATCATATGAGTGATATTGCGGCTGCTATCGGTATAGTGCAGTTGCGGAGGCTAAGTCAATTGAATCAAATTCGTCAAAACATCGCCAACGAATATAATCAGGCATTCGCTGACATTGATTGGTTAACTTTGCCCCAAGAACGTTCGTATGTAAAGTCATCATGGCATCTTTATCAAGTCAAGTTACCAGATGAAATATCGCGGGACCGTATGATAAACCACTTATTGGAACGTGGAATTACTCCCGGCGTTCACTATTTACCAGCCCACTTACACCCGTATTACCGGCCATTAAAATCAATTTGTCCGGTAGCATCCGAGATCTGGAAACGGCTTATTTCATTACCGATTTATCCTGATTTAAGTCAGGACGATCAAGGAAAAGTGATTGAGGCAATCAGAAATTTTAAGCCTTAACTTTTTGGTACATAATTGCTTTTTCTTCAAAATACATTTTCGGTGGACAATTCATTCATGGGATAACTTTGCTTAGTTCTGATTCCAACGATGTGCCAAGGCCGTTTCGATTTCGCCGGCCTATTTAGCATATCTTTTTTTAACTTGGGGTCTAAAGTTATAGGTTCAATAATATCCTTAAAAGGAATTGTGGATATATTCATTCCAATAGGGGGAAAAATCATGATTCAAGGAGATAATGTCATCCTAAAAGGGCTAGAACCAGATGATATAAAAGAGCGTCACTTATGGCTGAATGATCCTGAAATCACCAATTATTTTACCAATTTAAGTTCAATACATCTTTCTAGAAACGATTTAGAAAAATGGTATGAGAACATTAGTCAAAAAAAGTCACAAGAGATTCATTTTTCTATTTTCACAAAAGAACCCAAACATATTGGCGGTGCTCAGTTAAAATCGATTGACTGGAAAAACCGCAATGCGGAATTAGGAATATTCATTGGCGACAAAAGCAAGTGGGGTAAGGGATTTGGAACGGATGCCACTAAATCTTTGATTTTTTTTGGCTTTAATGAATTAAACCTGCACCGGATCTGGTTAAAAGTTGATCCGGAAAATTTGGCGGCTTTAAAATGCTATCAAAAAACAGGTTTTATACAAGAAGGAATTCTTCGGGAAGATGTATTTCGGAAGGGGCGTTTTCACGATACGATTATTATGAGTATTTTGGCCAACCAGGTGCTTCGAAAAGTTAATGAAAAATGATTCTGCAAAGGTCAGGAAATCATGGCAAAATATCAAACCGATATCATTATCGTTAACTATAACACCAAAGAGTATCTAGCTGATTGCCTTCAAAGCATAGATAGTTTTTCCGGCAATACTGGAAATTATCAAGTTTGGGTTGTAGATAATGCGAGCACCGATGGAAGCGCTGATTTGATTCAGAAATATGGTAAATTTGTTAGTGGAATTTATAATCCGGAAAATCGCGGATATGGCCGGGCCTGTAATCAAGGAATCTCAGCCGGGGTTGGCGATCATATATTTTTTTTAAATAGTGATACTTTGGTTACAGCCGGATGGCTACCCCCTTTGATTAAAGCATTGAATTCTTCTGAAGTGGCGGTAGTGGGCCCAAGATTAATAAATCCCGAAGGTTTATTAGTAGGAGTGGGAGTCGTCGGAACCAACGCCCACCCTTTTATTCGCGGTTGGAATGAACCCAATGAACCTGCCTGTTATAATCAGTCGATTCAAGTATTAAGCGTCGGCGGCGCCTGTATGGGAATAAAACGTGAACTAATTCCTAAATTAGGCCTTTTTGATGAACATTATTTTCATTACTTTGAGGAAACCGATTACTGTTATAACGCCCGATTTCACGGCTATCAAGTAATTTATTGTCCTGAAAGTACGGTAATCCACCGGGTAAACGGCAGTTGTCAGGATTTTCAAAGATTACGGATATATTACCGGGAAGGAGAAAAATATTTTCAAAAAAAATGGAAGTCATTTTTGAAGGATACTACTAAATATGGCTAAGCCACTTTAATTGGCCATGACATTTTTGTATTTGTAAATTTGTTATTTTTCCAATATAGTTTTGGCACATTTTGCGATAATAAATAACACTTTATAAAAAATTGCATATTATAAATCATCTAAAATAAGAAAGGAGGAATATAATGTCACAACCACTTGCCATATACGCGAGTATCCCACCCGCTACAGCTCCAATTCCAGGTCCATTGTGGGTAGGAACACAACCGGTAATCGTTACAAATCCCTTTACATTTTGGCCCAGTCTAGACTGGACTGGAGACAATATCACACCAACAAGCGGTTATGGTGAAATACCTCAATACTTATTTTCCGTCCCACAAGCAAATCCAGCAGTAGATACAGTGGCTACTTTTACCCGTCGCTTAACCGTTGGAGCTATCGGTTCAACATTTTCCGTTACCACAATACCGCCTGGACTCTATAATTTATCATTATCCCATGCGGCGGATAATCAATACTCGGTAACCATTACCGCGACACTAGTGGGAATTCCTACAGTCTTAACACCGGTTGGCTTTAATACGAATACTCCCAGTCCTTTACAATGGCGAGATGTTAAAACATATGAATATCTCTCAATAAATTTATTGACTGGTGATACTCTCGATGTCACTTCAACGGTTGTAAACCTGGCTGCGCCAGGCTTCACCCCGGATCAGAATCCGGCAATGTTTAGCTGGATTATGCAATTCTTGATTCCGGTACTTGGATGATAATCATCAGTCATTTGGATTTTTGAAAAAATCCTCAAAAGAACCTCTTTGCATGAAGAGGTTCTTTTTTAAAGTTAATAAACCATACAATAAGCTCATCACAACTTCTTTAAAAAGCCGTTGGGGAAAAATGTCATAAAAAACTTTTCCCGGGATTTGTCAACTGTAAAACCCTTGTTTTCGGCTAGAAATTGCTGTAATGCTTCCATCGGTCCAGGTCCAAAATTTGGATATACGGGATGCCCGTTAATGTTTGTGTCTTCAAGAACCATATAACTTCCCGGAGTTACAAGCAGAGCATAAATTCGTAATTCATTGAGAACATGCCCTGAGCTATGATCGGAATCTAAAATAACCATTACCCGCTCATGGGGTTTAATTGAATTACGAACACCATTATAGATTTCCGGAGACACCGATGAACCGGTTAAATAAGTTATTCTCGGGTGTTGTGGTCTTGTCTTCTGGGTAATATCGATTGTTAAAATCCGGCCATTCTGTACTAAATCGCATAGACTGGCAAGATAATAAGCACTTCCTCCGTCCGCGGTCCCAGATTCGATGATCACATCTGGCCTTAATTCAAAGATCATTTCTTGATAAATCCATAAATCCAAAGGACATTTCTGAATCGGCACTCCCATCCAGAAGGTATTTAACCATGTAAGCGAATCGTAATACATTTGGTGAAACTGATCGCTAATCGGGTTATCTCCCATTAT
>DNPQ01000174.1:9393-14684 GCA_003501335.1 Bacillota bacterium | reverse complement strand
GGCTGCAGCGTGGCCCGGGAGATATCGCGATACCGACTCAAAACGCTGCTTTTAGAACAAGAATCCGATGTGGCCTCTGGGACATCGAAAAGTAACAGCGCTATCATTCATGCCGGATATGATCCGAAATCGGGTACTTTAAAAGCCAAGTTGAATGTTGAGGGCAATGAAATGTACCCCCAAATCAGCCGGGAGCTGGATGTGCCTTTTCGACGTGTCGGTTCACTGGTGGTGGCTTTTGACAGGGAAGAAATACCATTCTTAGAAACCCTTTACCATCAGGGTATCACCAATAGCGTTAGCCAAATGAAAATCATTGACCAGCAGGAACTTCGAAAGCGGGAACCCTATATTTCGAAAGAAGCGGTGGCAGCATTATCTGCCGAAACAACCGGGATTGTGTGCCCGTTTACTCTGACTATTGCCACAGCGGAGAATGCTTTCGAGAACGGAGTGAAGTTTAGCCTGGATACAGAAGTTGCCGCTATTCAAGTACGGGGTGATAATCATTTCATTATTTATACCAACCGGGGTCGGTTTGAGTCGAAATATGTGGTGAACGCCGCCGGAGTATTTGGGGATCAAATTCATCGTATGGTTGGCGGAGAAGGGTTTTCGATTCAACCCCGCAAGGGAGAATATTGCATTCTGGATAAAGAACAAGGTTATCTGGCTCAAGCGGTTATTTTTACAGTTCCCACGAAAATGGGGAAAGGGATCCTGGTGACACCTACGGTAGATGGGAATCTATTAATCGGCCCCACTGCAATGGATATTAATGATAAGGATGATACTGCGACCACGGCCGAGGGATTGCAACAAGTTATCGTTGGCGCCAAAAGACTGGTCCCCGGTATTCAGACGTCCAAGATTATAACTTCTTTTGCAGGACTCAGAGCAGTACCGGACACGAATGATTTTATTATCGGCCCCTCGGAAAAGGCTAAAGGATTTGTCAATATAGCCGGAATTGAGTCGCCTGGACTTACTGCCGCACCCGCCATCGCGAAAATGGTATCGCAGATTTTAGAAAGTCAAGGGTTGGCAATGAAAGTGAGGAATAAATTCAACCCCAAGCAGCAACCTTCCGTTCGGTTTCGTGAATTGAATCAAGCGGAGCAACGGGATTTGATTCAAACAAATCCTGCCTACGCTAAGGTTATCTGCCGTTGCGAAACGATTACTGAAGGGGAGATCTTGGATGCGATTCATCGGCCGCTGGGAGCGCACAATCTGGATGCCCTAAAACGCAGGGTAAGGACGGGGGCCGGAAGATGCCAAGGAGGGTTTTGTACTCCGCGCGTGGCGGAGATTTTGGCGCGGGAACTCAAAATACCCCTCAATCAAGTGACGAAATGCGGCCATGATTCTTTAATACTAGATAGTAAGACCAAAGCTGAAAAGCTTGAAGGAGGGATTTCCGGTGGACTATGAGATAGTCGTTATCGGTTCGGGACCCGCCGGATTGGCCGCCGCCATCGCCGCCTATGAACAAGGTGTCCGGAGTATTTTGGTGATTGAACGGGATCGGGAGCTTGGGGGCATTCTTCAGCAATGCATCCATAACGGTTTTGGCTTGTTCTATTTTAAGGAAGAACTTAGCGGACCCGAATATGCATTGCGGTTTATCGATAAAATCAAGCATTACGGAATTGAGTATAAATTAAATACGATGGTCATTGACATTACGGACGGGAAGAGAGTTATCGCGGTTAATAGGGAAGATGGACTGTTGGAGATTAAGGCCAAAGCCATTGTACTATGTATGGGTTGCCGGGAAAGAAGCCGTGGGGCGATTAACATTCCTGGTATGCGCCCGGCTGGAATTTTTACGGCAGGCACGGCCCAGCGTTTTGTGAATATGGAAGGATATATGCCGGGAAAAGAAATCGTGATTTTGGGGTCGGGGGATATCGGCTTGATTATGGCCAGGCGTCTTACACTTGAAGGAGCCCAGGTTAAGGCGGTCATCGAAATATTGCCGTATTCCAGCGGCTTGACCCGGAATATCGTTCAATGTTTGCAGGATTTTGATATTCCTTTGTTTTTTAGTCATACGGTGACCCAAATTCATGGCAGGAAGCGGGTTACCGGAGTCCGCTTCGCTAAAGTGGATGAAAACCGCAGACCGCTCCCGGAGACCGAACAAGAGCTTCCTTGTGACACCTTACTTTTATCGGTGGGGCTGATTCCTGAAAATGAATTATCCAAAAAGGTTCATCTGGAAATTGATCCCCTGACCGGCGGTCCGGTGGTAGATGAAATGATGGAATCTTCGGTAAAGGGCATATTTGCCTGTGGAAATGTGGTGCATGTCCACGATTTGGCTGATAATGTCACGAAAGAGAGTGAGTTAGCCGGCAAAAATGCTGCATTTTATGTGTTGGAGCAGACGCAGCCAAAGGCCCGGGGCATCAAGCTAATCAATGGCAGGGGGATTGCCTCTGTCGTCCCTCAGCGTATTCACCCCGAGAATATAGCAGAACAACTCACTTTATATCTCAGGGTCCAAAATATTTATAAAAATGCCAGACTCAATGTGGCAACGGCGGATCGGGTTTTACAATCCAGCAAAAAACTGATTATGGTGCCGGGAGAAATGCAAATGATCACGCTAAGAAAGGAAACGCTACTAGCGAATGCAGAGCCGGATTCTTTAACCATAGAAGTGGCGGAAGAAGGGAAATCAAAATGAATCATGAGTTGATTTGTATTGGATGTCCCATGGGGTGTCGCCTGGTTGCGGTACTGGAAGAAGGTCAAGTTATAGAGGTAACCGGCAATTCCTGCCCTAAAGGAGTGGACTACGCCCGAAATGAATGTACTCATCCGGTCCGGATGCTTACCACAACGGTTATGATCAGAAGGGCTATGTACCCGTTACTTTCTGTCAGGACCACCCGGCCCATTTCAAAAACGATGATCAAAGGATGTATGGTTTACTTGGGAAAAATCGAAGTGACAGCCCCAATAGAGGCGGGTCAAGTTATCGTAAAAAATATCCTGAACACCGGAGCCGACATCATCGCCACCAAGAATCTGGAAAGGGTATAAGTTAAGAAGGGATTTTAAATCAGTTTGAAACGATTGCCAATTGAGCCATAGAAGCAAGATGCGTGATGACATTTAGAGTTAAAGATTACATAAAATACTCTTAAACTTTGTCCAATATAATAAAAAGGAAATTAAGCATTATTGAATATCAGGAGGTAAGAATATTGGACAAAAGATTAAGTTTGAATGCTTTCAATGTAAGGATGGGTGTTATCTTTGTACTGGGAATCATGATGATAAGCGGATATGTGATGCCGGCAGTGGAAGCTCAAGACCAAGTGGAATTTTTAGGCCTGGCGGCTATTACCGGCGGAGGCGATAAGGCTGCCCAGGATCTTTCGGGGCTACCTCATACCCTGTTGGAGGATGGCGTCAGCTACCAAGATTCCTTTGACGGTTTTGGATCGGCGATAGCCTATACGGGATATCAAGATCGTTATGTACTTTTGGCGGATCGCGGTCCCAATAAAATTCAGTATAAAAATGGCGAAGCTGTCGATAATACAACTTCTTATGCCAACCGTTTTCAAATAGCCGACATTGCGCTGAAAAAGTCAGCGGACAATCATTTTGAAGTGGCCGTTCAATTGAAGGGTACTTCACTACTTAAGAATGAAAAAGGCCGTCAGTTGATTGGAATTAGTACGGCTTTCGGGACCAATGAGGACACTAATTTACGCAGAGATACCGAGGGCATCCGGGTCGCACCGGATGGGACTGTTTGGACTAGTGATGAATATGGTCCCTATATTGATCACTTTAATCAAAAGGGCCAGAAAATTGGGAGTTTGGAAGTCCCAGCTGCTTTCCTCATAACTCATCAAGGGGCTACCTTGGCTGAAGAGATGAAAAATAATACTTCCGGCCGTTATACCAACCGGGGTGGAGAAGGACTGGCAATCAGTCCGGATGGAAAAGTTTTAGTCATTGCTTTACAGGGCGCCTTAATCCAGGATGGCGGGTTACAGGGTAAATTTTCCCGCTTTTTAGTATATGATTTAGCAAATCCCAAAACGGCCCCCAAACAATTGATGTACCGGCTTGATTCAGCAAAAACAGCAATTTCCGAGATCCTGGCCGTTAACGATCACCAGTTTCTAGTGGATGAACGTGACGGAGTCGGTGGCCCCAAAGGCGTTAAATTGTTGTATTTGGTTGATTTTAAACAGTCTGAGAAACCGATGGATGTATCGTCAATGGCGTCATTACCCGTCAGTGATAGCGATGTTGCTTCCAGATTTGTACCATTGCAAAAGAAATTATTTGCCGATATTGGAGCAATACTTAATGCGGCGAAGCCTTTTACAACCTCGGCTGGAATGCCGGATAAAATCGAAGGGTATGCTTTTGGTCCCGATTTACCCGACGGACGCCATTTATTACTGGCAACCAACGATAATGATTTTTCGGACACCTATCCCGATTATATCTTTGCTTTTGCCGTTTCGCCAAGTACTTTGCCGGAGTTTCAAGCATTGAAACTCAAAAATGGAGTTACCTTTCGTCCCTAAGGCATGAAATAGAATCAATATTTTAAACCAAATTGGATTTTACGTGTCTGGAAATTTAATGAAGTCTTTCATGAATGCCCCAGGTTATTAAATGGACCTGGGGTTATTTGTTTTATCATTGAATGATTTAAACTTTGATTGGGTGTCCTGGTAAACGGAATACTAAACAAGTCCGCAATAAAAGAGATTCCCTGACAAGGAATTCGGGCGATTGTCGAGAATTGTTTGGATAATGATTTTGTATATAAGGAGCAAGAATGATGAAAAAGCCGGTTGTTTTCTTATCAACCTGGGAATTTTCCGGAGATATGCACGGCGCAGTTTTATTGATGGAACTGAAAAAGTTGTTTCCGGAGGCGCTTTTTTATGGTATAGGGGGCAGCAAAATGGCTGAGGCCGGAATGGAAGTCATCTTTGATCCGACCAGGGGAAGTACTGTAGGATTTACCGAGGCATTAAAAAATTTAACCAAAGCATCCCGGTTAATCAAAATGATTAAGGGTCAGTGGAAACAGCGCCGCCCCGATGTGGTCATTTGGCTTGATTCCGGCGGTTTTAATTTAAAAGTCGCTAAAGAGGCCAAAGAATTGGGAATACCCGTAGTCTGCATGTTCTCCCCGTCAGCCTGGGGCTATTGGCAAAGCAGAGCTGTTAAGCTGAGCCAGCGGGTAAAATTATTATTGGCCGTATTACCGTTCGAGGCTGATTTTTATCGAAAGTTTGGGG
>DNPQ01000174.1:0-9064 GCA_003501335.1 Bacillota bacterium | reverse complement strand
GGCATTCCGGAAACAAATCGGAATCCATCCCGGTCAGAAATTAGTCGCGTTAATGCCTGGTAGCCGCAGACAAGAACTGTCCAATCTTTTGCCGCTGATGTTGGAAGCTGCTGCGGAACTTAATCAAGGGATGGACATTAAATGGGTATTGCCGTTGGCGGGTTCCATCGACCGGGAGTATCTCAATTCCATTACCGATCCATATAAAATCGAATTAACCGTTATTAATCAAGGCGTTTATGATTTATTAGCCGCAGCGGACGGGGCCGTGATCTCTTCCGGTACGGCGACTTTGGAGGCGGCAATATTAAACACACCGATGGTGATCGTTTACCGGCTTTCTAAGTTGACCTTGGCGATTTACCGGATGCTGCAAACCAAAGAACAAAGAACAAAATCGACTGCTGATACCTTGATCGCTTTACCCAATATTATTATGGGACGGGAAGTAGTGCCTGAGGTAAAACAGGAAAATTTGAATGCTGCCAATATCGCCAGAGAGTTAGGAAAGATTTTAACTAATTCTGATTATAATGCCGAAGTGCGTAGCCAATTGCAAACGGTGCAAGAAATGATTGGCCCTAAAGGCGTCATGGCCAGGGCAGCCAAAGAAATCGCTGCATTGATTGAAGATTGATAATGAGTGAGGCTAAAAGGAGTTGAGCGAATGAGTACTGAAGAAATGCAAGATGTTTTCACTCCATGCAAGGCTGGTAAAATCCGGGACACATGCATGGAGTAATATAGTCGCCGGTTAATGCTGGCTTTGCAACTTGATTATTATATATCAAGGAGTGAGCGAGCATGAAATATATCAATGCGAATCTGGTATTGCCGGATTCACTCGTTAAGGAATTGCAAAATTATATTCAGGGAGAATATATCTATATTCCAATCAAAGAAGGCTGCCATAAAAACTGGGGAGAAGTATCGGGATACCGAAATGAAATTCAAAAAAGAAATATCGAACTTGTCAAGCAGTATAGAAACGGTACTTCGATGGAGAAACTTTCGGACCTTTTTGGTCTTTCCATTTATGCGGTTCGAAAAATAATATATCAAAAGTAAACCCTTGGGGGCTGTTCAAATGAACAGCCCCTTTTGTAATTTTGATACTAAATAATACAGGACGAAACCGTGTATTTAATACGATAAAAGAATGAGTTATCTTTAAGATGAAATCAATAGTAAACGCAAAGAAGAGATCAAATTCATGAACCCAATTAAGGATAAAGTTTGCTTAGGATACGCCGAAGTCGATATTACCCCGACAGTCCCCATGGAATTAGAAGGCTTTGACCGTCCGGATAATATTTCAAGAGGAATACTGGATAAACTGATAGCTCAAATTGTAATCTGGGATGACCAAGCCAGGAAATCCTGTATTATCACATTGGACAGTTTAGGCTTTACAGTTGAAAAAGCCAATATATTACGTGAAGCTATTGGTGATAAGCTTCACATCGGCCGGGAAAGAATTATGGTGTGTTTTTCTCATACTCATTCCGCTCCCAGTGCAGGCAGGGAGAAGGCCTATTTTGATTTTGTTTGTACACAAATACTTGGGGGAGTTGACAGTGCAATCGGAACTCTTTCACCCGTCAAAGCCGTTTGGGGAATTACTGAAGCTGATATTGGCATGAACAGGAGAAATAAAAATGGCAGGCTGGATAGGAGAATCATCGTACTTAAAATTACGGATACGCTTACGGATCGATTAAAACTGGTTTTATTGCGTCTCACGGCTCATGCCAATGTTTTAACCAGCGATAATTATCTAATTTCTGCCGATTTTTTCGGAACGACCAGAAAAATGCTGGAGAATAAATATTACTGCAAAGTCATGCTCACTCAAGGGGCATCCGGCAATGTAAGACCCAAATATCAACATTCGGAGGCTGTTTTTATGGAAGAACATCCTCATGATGCTACAGCCATCAAGAAATCTCCGGATATAATCAAAAAACGATTAGATGAAAGTTTGGCTGCTTTACATAAGATGGCGACTGAAATTAGCAATGCTATCGGTCCAATCATCGAAAATTTAACGCCGCAAATAATTGATAGAGTCGATATGATTTCGGAAACAAAAAGCTTTTTCGCTGATCTACCAACAATGAAACGAGCCGGGGAAATAGCTGACGAAGCCATGAGGGAAGCCGGTATTGATGGAACCAATTGGATTGCCGAAGTAAAAAAGTTGTACCTGGGCAATATCCGGCGGCAGAGCGCTGAAGTTGAAATGCAATATTTTATACTCAATAATGGATGTTGGTGCGGGGTGGCCAATGAAGTGATGTGCGAAATCGCTCTTGATATTTCAGAAAAAGTCGATGATCAATTGCTGTATTTCGGCGGATATACTAATGGTTGCAATGGTTATCTTCCGTCAGCCGAAGAATATCAAAAAGGCGGTTACGAAGTACTTTGGTCTTATTTAACCTATTATCAATATCATGGCCGGGTTATGCCTTTAAATTGCGATACGGCGGACCGATTGATAAGATTAATTACTGCAAAATGGAAACAACTTCAAGATGAGCCGCCGGCACATGCCCTTACAAAATAAACAAGAAAAAGATGAGCCGATTGATCGGGAAAGCGATTCATGAAAAAATAGTAATACTCACTCTAACCTTTGAATAAAAGATAGAGAACAGTTGGGGGTGGGTGTGATGCGGGTTATATTTTTAGGACCGAAACGGTTGCGTTTCTTGGTTGTTGGTTTGATTAGCCTTGTTCTGATTGCCGGAATCAGCATGAATTGGGAAAAAATAGCCCGAGAGATTATCGGAGTAAAAGCCGGAATTGAGCTAGAAGGCCAGCCGCTCCAGGGGTTACTTCCCAATGAAGTTGCTGCCCTCATTAAATTGTTGGCTGGCCGGATCAATCGTCCTCCCCGAAATGCATTTTATTTTCAGGAAACGGGTGAAATTATCCCAGCCCAAGCTGGGATAATGGTTGATGTGGCATTCAATGTAAACCGGGTTTTTAGTGCCAGGCCCGGATCCCATTTGCGGGTAATGGTCAACCCAATCAATCCGACGATATCGGAAGAGTTTTTTAAGCCGGTCTATCACGGCAGGATTGATCTTCCCCGAGTAGCATTGGCCATCAATGTGGCCTGGGGGGAAGAATATCTGGGCGATATATTGAAGACTTTACGAACGGAAAAGGTGAAAGCCACTTTCTTTTTTGTGGGTTCCTGGGTCAAGGTTTTTCCGGAATTAGTAAGGAATATTGCCGAGGATGGGCATGAGATTGCCAATCATGGCTCGTATCACGGACATCCGGAACAAATGGGCCAGGATGAGCTCAGAAAAATGATTTTGGAGAATTCCACCTTATTAACTTCCGTGATTTCCAAAAAACCGGCGCCTTATTTTGCGCCGCCTTATGGTGAATTAAATTCATTAATCATTAATGTGGCGGGTAGCCTCAATTATCGTACAGTGATGTGGTCTGTCGATTCGATTGACTGGAAGAATCCAACTCCGGAGGTGCTGTTGAACCGGGTCTTATCCAAAATTGAACCTGGAGGAATCATTTTATTGCATCCTACGATAGCCACCAAAGAAGCGCTGCCCAGCCTCATTCGTTCATTGCGTAAAAAAGGCCTGGAACCGGGAACGGTGAGTTCGGTGTTATAACGTTATATCATGATATCTTTTTTTAAAAGCGAACTTTAGACAGCTTCTTTTCTTGTTACATGATCGTCTGCTGGATCGTGCTCCAGATGTTGGGATCTTCATACCCCAAACGCCAAACGGCTACACCCCGTAAATTATATTTTCGCACTAACTGTGCTTTATAAGAAGTGCTTGCACTATTTTCATACCACACCTGGTGAGCTTTTCCCCAGCTGCGATAGGTGAAATAAGGGACCCGGTACTTTGAACTCCATTGGGGAGCGACCTTGTACTTGCGGATTAGGTTTTGGATTCCCTGGTAATGCAAAGCCTTACCGGAACCCCAATTTCCCCAGTCGTAGCCATAAGCCGCTATTCCCACGACAATTTTGGAACTGGGAATTGAGTTCAACGAATATTGGATTACCTTTTCAACCCATGGATAGGAAGCCACCGGGCCTGCCGGGCCTCCGGAATAATGTTCATCATAGGTCATAATCATTATTTGATCCAAATACGGAGCCAATGCCCTGTAATCGAAGGCGCCGGATTGGCTGGAGGTCCGATCGTCATAGGTTTTGGCAGGGACTGATGCCGTAATCAATAAATGCCGGGGACGCAATTCAGCCGACAGCTCATTGAAAAAAGCATTTAAATAATAACGATCCCGGGCCGGGACATTTTCAAAGTCGATATTGACTCCCTGGTAACCTTTTTCAATCAGCATCCGGGTAATGCCGTTGACAGCCCGGGAGCGTGCCGCCGAGTTGGAAAGCATATGATGAACCGTATTGCTATTAAAATTACTTCCGTTAATATTATTGACCAAAGCCAAAGTGTCGGCTCCGGCTGAGTGAGCCAGATTAACCGGTCTTGGACTGTGAGAGCTTTGAATGTTGCCATACTGATCCACCTGAAACGAAAAGGGAATGACCATATTAATGGCTCCCAAATTTTCGGAGAGAGCCCGGTAGCCTGCGGAATTATTGTTGTAATTTTCGACGTAATAGCCGGCGATCACTTTTTGCTTGGACATATTCCCGGTCAAGTCACTATGGACTGAAATGGCCCATTTGGGGAGCCAACCTTGCTGCTGGCCTCCATTGACCTGAACTTGGTACCAATCAGCTTTTTCCGACAAGATTAATACCCGGGAACCCTGGTTCATTGTACTTAGCGTTGCGCCATTTTGATAATTATCGCGCAGTCCCGTTTGTTTGGCAGAGACTATCCCTGAACGCGGGAAATAATTATTTTGGGTGTAACTGGAATTCCCGACATTCGAGTGGGAGGCGGAGTTACCACCAAATAGACTGGAAGTTAGATAAAAGACCAGAGCCAGTACTGTTGTCAATAAATTACCTTGCATGGATAACTCCCTTCGATGACAGCATGGGTAAATGATGACATCATGTGTACATGATAAGTCATGGGCATTCCCGATAGATTCGTCGCCTATCTGCCCAACCCTCTATGTATATCTAGCCAAACCCGCGATGATTAGGTAATACAGCCAAGAATTGACACAGAGAAGTCTCTATGAAGCCAATTTTTCCAATATGAATAGGCCGTGCAAAAAAGAGGATTTTAATCACGGGGCGCGAAGTTTAACGTGAATACAACAATAAGGAATTATGTAGGCATACAACAAAGGGGAAACTTATGTATCAGAAAGCAACTTTGTCGAATGGCTTGAGAATTGTCTGTGAACCCATATCCCAAATGCACTCGGTCTCCTTAGGCGTTTGGGTTGGAACGGGTTCCCGGTATGAAGATCCGTATTATAACGGAATATCCCATTTTATCGAACACATGTTATTTAAAGGGACTCAGAAACGTACAGCCAAGCAAATCGCTGAAGAGATCGATGCAGTTGGTGGACAGCTTAATGCCTTTACTACTAAAGAATATACTTGCTTTTACGCGAAAGTCCTCAGCCAGCATTTTCAGTTAGGAATTGATTTGTTATCCGATATGGTAACCCATTCAATTTTTGATACTCAGGAGATTGCCAAAGAAAAACAGGTTGTGCTGGAAGAAATTAAATCTTTTGAAGATGCGCCGGATGAAATCATTCATGACCTTTTCGCGGCATCGGTGCTTAAAGGGCATCCATTGGGTTGGACGATTCTAGGCACACCGGAGACGGTGGAAAGGATCGATCGATCGGTGATCTTGGATTATCTCCAGCAACATTATACCCCGGATAATATTGTTTTTGCAGTAGCGGGAAATGTGCAAATCGACCAGATCGTACCAGAAATTGAAAAACAGTTCGCGGGTTTACAGGGACATTCTCATCAAGAACTGCATGCCGTCCCGGAAGCTGTCCCGGAATTGACCATCCGGTCGAAAAAAATTGAACAAGTTCAGTTATGTATTGGGTCACGGGGCATTCCCCGTAAAAGTCCTGATAAATATGGAGTATTCGTACTAGACGGGATACTCGGTGGCAGCGTCAGTTCAAGATTGTTCCAGCAACTCCGGGAGGAACGCGGCTTGGTATATGTAACAGGCTCCAATCACTCGGCCTATACCGATACCGGAATATTTACGATCTATGCAGGCACCCGTTTAAAAAATTTTTCGAAGGTCATTTCCTTGATTAAGGCGGAAATGAAATCACTTATCCATGAAGCCGTTCCTGAGGAAGAACTTACCCGAACGAAAGAACAGTTAAAAGGTAGTTTGTTATTGGGTTTGGATAGCACTTGTAACCGGATGAGCCGGATCGCCAAAACGGAATTGTTTCAGGACCGGCTCATGACACCGGAAGAAATTGTGGCCAAAATTGATGCCGTGACCCGTGATGAAGTCAAGATACTAGCGAATCAGTTATTTGCCGATGAAAATCAGTTTTTAACGGCCATTGGCCCTTTTAAATCGGATTCGAAATATTTGAGGAGAGCCTATAGTGAATACTAAACAACAGAAAATAAAATTAAAATTGGTTTCTCCTTTGATGAAGAATACAATACCGTTACCTTCCTATGCAACCCCCGGTTCGGCGGCTATGGATCTGCATGCTTGCTGCGAGAGCCCAATTGTGATTCCTGCCGGTGCTCAAGGTAAGGTTCCTACCGGCATAGCCATTGAAATCCCTAATCCCGATATGGTGGCGCTGGTATTTCCAAGAAGCGGTCTTGCTTCAAAACACGGAATTTGCCTGTCCAATTCCGTCGGCGTTATCGATAGTGATTACCGGGGGGAAATTGTCTGCATGCTGAAGAATGATAATGCAGCTGATTTTGTGGTCCATCCGGGAGATCGCATTGCTCAGCTGGGATTTTTCCCGATTTACCGGATAGATTGGGAAGAAGTCCCGGAATTGTCGGAAACCCAGCGCGGTACCGGCGGTTTTGGTTCAACGGGTTTTAGTCAAACGGTGAGTAACCGCGTTATAGGGTAAGGGAATGGGTTAGAAAGAGAAGAATTGATTTTATTGTAAATTGGAGTTTTTTTGAGAGCTTATTTTTTGTTTGCAAGATGATCGGATACCCCCTATAATAGATTTTGCAATTCGATTTCATACGTAAGTTTGCAGAATATTTGGGGTGGTTTTGGTGTTAGAAAATGATATTACTAAATTCCAGCAAGAGATTGGGGCGATTAAGCAAGACCTCATCTCAGATACCATGATCAATGACCTCAATGATGAGGAAAGTTACCGTTTAGCGACTAAAATTGATCTTACAGTGAGCCGGTTGATGCGAATTTTAGAACACCGTAATGTAAACGCCTAAGAAGGCGTTTTATTTTTTTCAGCCATACCGGTTGAACTGTGTTATAATAAATAGTAATTTTATATGTTAATTTATAATAAACGCAAGCGGGAACTAGAATTCAGAGATAATACTTCTTGAGTAAGCAGTATTTTTGAGTCAGCCGATGATTGGGAGGTACCGAATCTTATTTAATTCAGGATCTTAAATCTGTCGGCTCCCGAATTCTAACGATAGCGCAGCCGTTGACACGAATGGATGAAAGGGGTTCTTGAAATGAAGATTACAGTGGAGCAATTGCCGGAGTCAAAATTGAAACCTTTATATAAGGATCCGGCTCAGTTGGGTTTTGGAAAGATTTTTACCGATTATATGTTTACAATGAAACACCGCCAGGACGGTGGCTGGATGGAACCGAAGATTGTCCCGTATTCCTCCTTTAGCATCGATCCGGCAGCGGTTGTGTTGCATTACAGCCAGGAAATCTTTGAAGGCCTTAAGGCTTATGCGGCAAAGGACGGACGGGTTTTACTTTTTAGGCCCGATCAAAATGCCAAACGGATGTATCGTTCAGCGGTCCGTTTATGTATGGAGCCTTTTCCGGAAGAATATTTTACGGAAGCCGTCGAAACTTTGGTCAAGTTAGAGAAGCGCTGGATTCCTAAAGCACCGGAAACTTCTCTCTATATCCGTCCGACTTTAGTGGGTCTTGGTGCGCAACTCGGAGTGCATCCGGCTTCCGAATACTTATTCTACATTATCTTGAGCCCGGTGGCCGCTTATTATAAAGAAGGGTTTAAACCTGTTAAGCTGATGGTCGAGGATTATTATGTGCGATCGGTTATCGGCGGCGTCGGCGATGCGAAAACCGGCGGCAACTATGCAGCCAGCTTGATGGCAGGCGCCAAGGCCGAAGAAAAGGGTTTTTCCCAAGTATTATGGCTTGATGCCACGGAAAAGCGGTACGTAGAAGAAGTCGGCTCCATGAATATGTTTTTTGTTTTCGGGAACAAATTGGTAACTCCGAATTTAGGCGGCTCTATTTTACCGGGAATTACCAGAGCATCAGTACTGGAATTGGCAAAGAGTCTGGGATATCAGACTGAAGAGCGGCGGATATCGATTGATGAGGTTATCAAGGGCTTAACCGATGGGACTTTAACGGAGGCTTTTGGTTCGGGGACTGCGGCAGTCATTTCGCCGGTTGGTTCTTTATTCTATAAAGATCGTGATTATTTAATCAACAATAATAAAGTCGGTAAAGTAACCCAAGATTTATATACCAAATTGGTAGATATTCAATTTGGCAATGCGAAAGATCCGTTCGGCTGGGTGAAAGAAATCGACAGGTTTTAAGGAAGCAGAAATGGGGCTGACTGAAAAAAGTCGGCTCCTTTTTTATTTTAAAGAGAGAATCCGGTTAAACTACCTTGGGAGGTGTCGTAAGGTGGGCGAACAAATAACTCCGGATGCTGTCGGAAAAGAAGTGGGGGTACGGGCAGACCTGCGCAGGGGGAATCCAAAACCCCGGGAGATCAAGTCGCAGGAAGCCCAAATGGAAGGCGGAGCCCGGCCCGGTGACAACAAAAATGTGAAACTGGGAATGAGTGACAAGGTAAGGGGCCAACAATAAAGACAGGTTGGAGAAAATCCAACCTGTCTTTCATTTATGCTTCAGCAAGTTTCAGGTGTGAAAAAACCTGAAACAAAAAA
>DNPQ01000004.1:7874-8710 GCA_003501335.1 Bacillota bacterium | reverse complement strand
GGCATTTAGAAAAACCATTCCGCCGCAAAAATAATTTTATGTCCCGTTGTCCGGTGTTCCTCATCCATCCGGACAATCATGATAACGGCAGCCGGAAGACTTTTGTGGATTGACGTGGGGGAAGAAAGAGAAATCTCTTTTGGGGTTTACGTTTAAGATTGGAGTGCAAAAGAAACAGCTTAATTATGCCACAGAGACTCAGAGACACAGAGAAACGATTAGAACCTATAATCCGGTGAATCTTTTGAATCCGGGGAATCCTGGTCCTCTTTCATATATTTTTTTACCCCACATATCTTCCCATATGACCCCAATGTCATCAGGCTAGGGTTCCATAAAATGGAACCCGAATCTAAGATGCCTATTTGACCTAACTCTCTCTCTTCCCCTGCGATGTGGTTCAAAGTGGCTGTTTCAGTGGAAGAGTAACCCTAGCCGCTGACCTCTAAAATATTTTTAGTCTCGAAAACATCGGTTACTCTCCCACTGAACACGCTTCTTTGAACTTTACAACATTGGGGGAGAGCAAGAGAGAGGTTATCGACCAACTCTGCGGCTTGCATTTCTTTTTAGTAAACTTTCCAGAATATGTATCTATAGCCTGATGACATTGCCATATGACCCCATCGTAGCCCGGTCAATCCTTTCAATCCGGGAAATCTTGGTTGCGCCGGTTGGTTAGGGTAGGATATGTTGGCATATGGGGGGTGATTTTATATGAATGAATGAAAGAATATTGGAATTCCGCTTAAAATGGGATTTTATTCCGGCAGATTTTTTAAAGGACATGGTAACTGAGAGGCGGTTTTTTAAACAAGGGATTTTTATTTTTTCGG
>DNPQ01000004.1:0-7516 GCA_003501335.1 Bacillota bacterium | reverse complement strand
AAAAAACGAATTTAATTTCGAGTCGATTGGGCCGGGGGATTTATATGTGGAAGGGTTATAGCTTAAAATAGAGCCTATCTATCGTATAATCAACTTAAAAAATATTGATATGCATGGCTTGATGCCTGCGGCGTAATTCTAAAGGAGTCATGCCACGTTCCTTACGGAATTGCCGTAAAAAATGTCGTAACGATGAAAAACCGCATTTCAAAGCGATTTTGCTTATCGTCTCAGGCCCTTCCTGCAACAGTTGTTCGGCCAGTTTCATTCTTTGTTGCAGTATATATTCGCCGATGGATATACCCATTACTGTTTTAAACTGACGGCCGATATAATCGGGATTATGGCGCAGATTATCGGCGATTAATTTGACGGAAAGATTGGGATTGGTCAGATGAGCGTTGATATCGGTAACGATCGTATATACCAGGCTGGATCCTGCGGAAAGGGTTTCCGGCGGCTGGTAAGAATTAATGGTTTCTTCAGTGATGGCAATCAAAAGATTCTGAAAAATGAGTTGCAGCCGGTGATTGGTATAACAAGGGCGCTCTTGTTCATTTAACAGTTCGCGAAAAAGTAAGGAAACTAAATTGCTATCCGTCAGATCCAATTGTTGCGGTATTAGCGCCGCCTCGGCTAAACGTTGTTGGGTTACCAGCGGATTGCTTAATATCGGAGCGATATCATCGCTAGAGAATAAATCCGGTGTATTTTGAAAAGTAAAATGAAACCAGTAATATGAAGCATGCGATTCCAAAGATTGGGCTCCTCGATGTTGTCTGCCGGCTGTCAATAAAATCAACCGGCTCGGTTTTACTTCGAGCAGTTCTCCTTCCTCTTCCAATAATACAACACCCTTACGGCCCATGATCATCACAGATGAATCCAATTTCCGGCAGGGATGAATCCACCCCGGAGTTAGCATGGCACAACCGCCGTTATCAGCTTTGGGAGCCGGAGTAAACGGGCAAAGAAGATAATGTATGGGATTCATCTCCTTGAATGGATAATTAGGTAAAAGATCACGGCATTTTTATAATATCATTGTTTGATCAAGAAATCGATAGAACCTTACGATGTTGGGATGGGTCATTCATTATTTTCTTCGATCCGGCCTGCTGTATTTGAAGTTGTTTTTTTATATTTTCAGGTTTACTTAAAAAGTCGGAATTCGTCACTTGCTATCGTTTTTTGGGTAATACCCGAGAAAGTAAATTAAAGTTATAATAATAATGTAACATAAAGGTAAAAAGTAGTAAAACAATTGGTTACATATTTTGTATCCTTTTTTCCAATGGTAAGGCCACCATGGGGGAGAATTCGATCGGATTTCCAATGTCTAACCCGGGTTACGATTGGTTTTAAAAAATAAACAGGAGGTAGTTGCAGTGAAACGATGGTTTATGGTTGCGTTAGTAGTGCTTTTGGTTGTTGCTCTCGTGATGCCGACAATGTTTGCTGCCGGTAATGTGAAGTTAACCTTTTGTTTCTGGGGTAGTCCTGCCGAAGATAAGGTGGTTAAGGCGGCATTTAAAGGTTTTGAAGTAGCGCACCCGGGGATTACCGTTGAACCCATGTATATCCCGGGAGATATTTCCGGTTCCGAATATGCCGCTAAACTGAAAGCATTGGCCCAAGCCGGAGAACTGCCCGATCTTGGTTACTTTCGTCCCGAACATTTTGGCGCCTGGGCCACCAATGATTTTTTCATGGATTTGACGCCCTTGGTAAAAAAAGATAAATTGGAAAATACGGTTTTGCCACAGGTTTGGCTCAAGGTCAAAGGAAAAATTCGCGGTTCCTATACCGCAGCTGAATGTGAAGTATTATTTTATAATAAAGACGTTCTGCAAAAAGCGGGTGTACCGTTACCTCCCACCGACTATAGGAAAGGTTGGTCCTGGGACCAGTTTGTGCAATATTGTAGAAAAATAACTATCGATAATGCCGGCAAGCATCCCGGAGAACCAGGATTTGATTCTGCCAAGATTGTTCGTTACGGTGTCAGTTATCAGTTGTGGTCTGCTATGCTTCTTCCGGCTATATGGAGTAATAACGGCGACTTTATGTCGGCCGACGGTAAACAATTTTTGCTGGATAAACCGGCGGCGGTGGAAGTCTTCCAAAAAATCGGCGATTTGATTAATAAAGAACATGTTTTTGCCTATACCAATCCTTCATCAACTTCCGGCGGCGGGTTGCCTGCGCCACCGGTTATGCTGGCCAACGGCCAACTTGGTTTTTATGTCACCGGCCAATGGGAATTGCTTGATTTGGCCCAAATGAAATTTCCGCTGGGAGTGGGCGCGTTGCCGATCTTTAAAAAACCGGCCCAGTTATATGTTAGCGGGGCATCGGTTATTTTTAAAGCAACCAAACATCCCAAGGAGGCTTGGGAGCTTCATAAATGGATGTTAACTCCCGATAAGACGTCTGATTTATATACCTCCGGTTTATGGATGCCTACGAAAGCTTCCTGGTATAACAATGCTGCCGATTTGAAAAAGTGGATTGACAATCCGGTGCATCCGGCTGGGTTTAAGGAAGCGGTTGTCGACTCCATGCAGGTCGCCCGGATTAATCCGGAGACCCGCATCAAGAATTATCCGGAAATCTGGGGTGAAGCCGTTACTCCGGAGATGGAACTGATCTGGTTAGGTCAGAAAAGCGCCGTCGAGGCTATGAAGGCAGCTAAAGCCAAAGTGATGCAATTAAAATTGATTCAGGGTGTTTATTAAGAAAAAAATCAGAATCAGAATATGAAGATATGAAGGCACGGGGCTGTCCCAAAAAGGAAGTTTAAAGGATAATGATATACAAATAATAGATTGTCTTTTCGAGGACGTATATCTTACTCATTTTAAATTACTTTAAAGACAGCCTCAGTGTTTATACAGGGGTATTGGGTGAAAGGATGATCTTCATGAGCTTCGAACAAATTTCCCGCATCAAACAAAAGAAAGCCTCTTCTAAAAAACATTTTCTTTCCAGACAGCAAAACTTTTGGGGCTGGCTATTAATAACTCCGGCTGTTCTGGGGCTTTCAATATGGGTGTTTTTTCCGCTGGTGCTTAGTTTATTGGCGAGTTTTTGGCATTGGGATATGTTAATGCCTCCAAGTTGGAACGGTTTTCAAAATTATGCAATGATGTTTCAAGATCAAATATTCTGGCAATCAGTTTGGGTTACTATTTATTTTACCGTTGTAGGGGTGCCGTTGCAAATTGTGGCGGGTTTTGGCGCCGCTTTGTTATTGAATACCAAAGTGCGGGCCATGGGGTTTTTTCGGACAATCTATTATTTACCGTCGTTACTACCCATTGCAGTCACTTCTGCACTTTGGCTGTGGCTTTATAATAAACAGTTTGGCCTTTTTAACATTATTCTTGATAAATTTGGTTTACCCCCCGGGCAGTGGGTTTTTGGGACCGGTTCCGTTATTCCCAGTTTGATTTTGATGAGTATTTGGGGGATCGGGAATACGATTGTGATTTTTCTGGCAGGCCTTCAAGGGATACCCCAGGAGTTAATGGAGGCCGTGGCGATTGACGGAGGAAAAGCATGGCACCGTTTCCGTCATGTCGTGTTGCCGCTAACCAGTCCGGTAATTTTCTACAATATCATCATCGGCATTATCGGCGGTCTGCAAACATTTACACAACCCTATTTGATGACCAACGGGGGACCGGCCAACGCTTCGCTTTTTTATGTATTGCATTTATACCGGCAGGCATTCATGTATTCCAATATGGGTTATGCTTGCGCTATGGCATGGTTTTTGTTCATTATCACTGCCGTCATTGCCGGATTGGTCTTTAAGAGTTCAACATTATGGGTGTTTTATGAGGGCGAGGGAAGGAAATAATGGCTACCCAAAAAGAAAAATGGCTTTCCAAACCTCTTATCTATATTGCTTTGATCGTGGGAGCTCTTTTTACGGTTGCTCCGTTCATTTGGTTGGTCCGGAGTTCCGTCATGACGATTCAAGAGATATTTTCGATGCCGCCCAAATGGTTGCCTGCGGTTCCCCAGTGGCATAATTATGTCGATGTATTTACGACCTTGCCTTTTGGACAGTTTTTCATCAATACGACGGTTATTGTTATTTTGAATGTCATCGGGGCCTTGCTCAGTAACACGATTATGGCTTATGCTTTCGCGCGGATTCCTTTCCGAGGACGAAGCATAATGTACGGTTTGTGTTTGGCGACCTTAATGCTTCCAGCAACTGTGACTATGATTCCGTTATTTATAAAATGGAAATATTTGGGCGGTCTTAATACTTTTGCGCCGCTATTTGTGCCGGCGTTTTTTGGCAACGCCTTTTACATCTTTATGTTACATCAATTTTTTAAGACGATTCCGATTGAATTTGATGAAGCGGCTTTCGTTGATGGAGCCAGTTATCCGCAGATTATCGCGAAAATCATTGTTCCGGTCGCTAAACCGGCTCTGGCAGTTGTGGCGATATTTAGCTTTTTAAATTCCTGGAATGATTTTATGGGACCATTGCTGTATTTGAACGATCAAGCCAAATTTACGCTATCTTTGGGACTCAAAATGTTTTTGTCGATGTTCAGGGCCGAATGGAACACTCTGATGGCCGCCGCTACACTAGCCGTATTACCTTTAGTTGCTATTTTCTTCATGGCCCAGCGATATTTTATCGAAGGTTTAACGATGGGTGGTATAAAAGGATAAAATCATTAAATTGGAGAATTGCAGATGAACAAAAATAAAGCGACTCAAATTTCCTTGCAAGATATAACCATCACGGACCGGTTCTGGATTGGGAGAATGGAACTTATGGCCAGGGAAGTTATCCCTTATCAATGGGATGCGCTCAATGATAATATCCCGGGTGCTGAGCCCAGTCATGCCATGGAAAATTTTCGGATCGCCGCCGGGGAATCGACCGGTGAGTTTCATGGGATGGTGTTTCAAGATAGTGATGTGGCTAAGTGGATTGAAGCAGCCAGTTACAGTCTGGTTAATTTCCCAAATCCGGATTTGGAGCGGACCATTGATGAAGTTGTTGATTTGATGGGGAAAGCGCAGCAATCTGATGGTTATTTGAATACTTATTTTACGGTGGCCAAACCCGACCAACGCTGGAAAGATTTTTCCGGCGGCCATGAACTTTATTGCGCCGGTCATTTAATGGAAGCGGCAGTCGCCTATTATCAGGCAACCGGAAAGTCTATATTTTTGACCATTATGTGTCGCTATGCCGATTATATTGACTCGATTATCGGTCCCGCCGAAAATAAAATGAAAGTTTATTGCGGACATGAAGAGATCGAAATCGCTTTAATCAAATTATACAGGGTCACCGATAACGAACGCTATTTAAAGCTCAGTCAATACTTTATCAATGAACGCGGTAAGCAACCTTGCTTTTTAGCCGAGGAGCCCACGTTTAACAGTTCGAAGACAAAATGGTTTGGACTGGATTATCATCAGGCCCAGGTCCCGGTTCGTGAGCAAACGAAAGCTGAAGGTCATTCAGTACGCGCAATGTATCTTTACGCCGGAATGACCGACTTGGCGATAGAAACGGGTGATGAGACCTTATATCAAGTTTTGCAAAAATTGTGGGACAATGTAACTCATTACCGGATGTATATTACCGGGGGTCTCGGTTCTCAGGGCCATGGCGAACGGTTTACTTTGGATTACGATCTTCCCAATGATAGTGCTTATGCAGAAACTTGCGCCACAATCGGTTTGATTTTCTGGGCTGAGCGGATGTTACTTTTACACCCGGAAAGCCGTTATGCGGATGTGATGGAGAAAGCTTTATACAATGGCGCTTTGAGCGGAATTTCATTGGATGGGCGGAAATATTTCTATGTGAATCCGCTCGAAGTTATTCCAGAGGCGGTGAAGGACCGCTATGACTTGCAACATGTTAAACTTGAACGTCAGCAATGGCTTGGTTGCGCTTGTTGCCCCCCGAATATTGCCAGATTGATTACATCGCTGGGACAATATATTTATTCTCAGGATGGAGACGTATTGTATACTCATTTATATATTGCCAGTGAGGCCGGTTTTCATGTTAAGGGGGGACAAGTCCGACTGGCTCAGAAAGGCAATTACCCGTGGGACGGGCAGATTACTTTTACGGTCCAGACGCCAAAAGAGACGGAATTCACCATTGCGGTGCGGATACCTGGTTGGTGCCGGGAATATCAATTAAAATTGAACGGCATAACCCTTGAGGAAATACCAGTTGTCCATGGATACGCCAAAATCCGCCGGAAATGGGGAAATGGGGATGAAATTAATTTGCAACTGGCAATGCCGGTTGAATTGATCCAGGCTCATCCCAAAGTACGGGAAGATATTGGCAAGGTGGCTATTCAACGCGGCCCGGTCGTTTACTGCCTGGAGGAGATCGATAACGGGAAGGATCTCTGGTCGATTGCTTTAACTACCAAGGAAAAACTGACGGCAGAATTCGCTGAAGATCTGTTTGATGGTGTAACTATTATCAGTGGAGAAGCTCTGAAGGCGGATGACAGTTCATGGAGGGATTCACTTTATCATCCGCTGAGGGACCAAACAAAACCTTTCAATATCAAGGCTGTTCCGTATTGCTTTTGGGGTAACCGTCAGCCTGGGGAAATGCTGGTATGGATTCATCGGAAAGGGTGAATAACCGGACAATCCGGCTCGTAAATAATCGTTGATTTACTGACTTACACACTGAAATTTTATTTTTCAGCCAAAAAAGATGTTATAGTAGTCTTAAAAGTTTGAATTCAAAAATTTTGGGGGAGTCAATGTTGGAGTACCGGCCCAAAAAAGTCCCGGCTTTGGATGCGATGCCGGCTTCGATGGTATTGATTCATGATGGCTTTTGGACGCCGCGCTTAGAAGTAAACCGGACAGTTTCCTTATTTCATCAATATGACTTTTTGGTGGAAAGCGGGGTTTTAGAAAATTTTCAAAAAGCCGGCCGGAAAATGAAAACCGGCGCTGATTTTCGAGGCTTGTTTTTTGCAGATTCCGATGCTTACAAATGGCTGGAAGCAGCCAGTCTTTCCATGATCAATGATCCTGATCCCCGGTTGGCAGCTTTAATCAATGGGGTAATTGACCTGATTTCTGCCGCTCAGGAAGAAAGCGGTTATATCAATACCTATTTTCAACTGGTGGAGCCGGATAAAAAATTTACCAATTTCGGCGTTTGCCACGAGTTGTATACGGCGGGGCATCTTATTCAGGCGGCAGTGGCTCATTTTACCGCCTTTGGTACGAAGTCTTTCCTGAATATTGCCTGTCGGTTGGCAGATGATTTGGTGGAGGTTTTTGGCCCCGGTAAATTGGAAACCGTTGATGGGCATGCTGAAATTGAAATGGCATTGGTAAGTCTTTATCGTACAACCGGCTGGGAGCGTTATCTGGAATTGGCCCTTTTTTTCATTAATCAGCGGGGAAATTCCCAGTCTCATTTGCGCTGGGAATTGGCACACCTGGAGAGAATAGCCGGGAAATTGGGAAAACCCGG
>DNPQ01000046.1 GCA_003501335.1 Bacillota bacterium | reverse complement strand
TTTGTGGTGGTCCGGGAAGGCCAAATGCCTAGTATCTTGGTAGAGGTTGGCTTTCTTTCTAATTTCCAAGAAGAGACCATCATTGGGACCCCGGAATTTCGCAAAAAAGCCGCTATGGGAATTTTTGAGGGCGTCATGAATTATTATCAAAGATAACACCAATTTACCCGCTGAGATGATTTTTAAACATGATTCTTTTCTTTCGATACTGTCAAACAGTCATTAAAAGTCAAGAAGAAATACACCCCAAGTATACCGAGTCTGTTGCAAAATGAAATTTATCGATAGAGAAAGCGCGCACATGGGCGCGTACAATATATAAAAATTTGCTGATTAGTTTATGGTATATATTGTATTTTTCATTGATTTTAATTACTTTTGCAACAGCCTCGGCCAAGAATACCATCCGTAACCCTCTAACGATCCGCTAAAAAGTTTATTCCTTCACTGGTTTATTATCCGTTTATTCGCAAAAACAAAGTATCATTATTGTCTTTCCTACCCTTGGGTCAGAACCGGCACTTGAATTGGCTTCTCACCAAAACGACCATTTTTTTAAAGGAAAAAGGATACAATACCAGAACATAAGATATTGGAGAAAAAGAGAATGAAAGGTGAGAATGTCCGTGGATCTACAAAAGCTATTAATGGACCTTTCCAATGCCTTTGGCCCATCCGGGTTTGAACGGGAGGTCCGGGAGATATTTCAAAGAGAAGCCGCCGCTTTCGGGGAAGTATCCTACGATAACCTAGGCGGAATTATTGCCAGCCATCCGGGGGATATGGCGGGGCCAAAAATTTTACTTGCAGCGCATCTTGATGAAGTTGGGCTGATGGTCCGGGGGGTATTACCTAGTGGCTATTTAAAGGTTGTGCCGCTTGGGAGTTGGCATACTCCGACGTTGCTCGCTCAAAATGTCTTGGTGCGGACTAAAAGTGGCGATCACCTCGGAGTCATTGGCGCCAAACCACCTCATCATATGAGTGAAGAGGATAAAAACCGGCAACTGAAAATTAGCGATCTCTATATTGACGTAGGGGCCAGTAGCAAAGAAGAAGTAGCGGCTTTGGGAATCGAGGCCGGCAATCCGATTGTACCGGCTGTCGAGGCTGCTTTGATCAATCACTCGGCCGCTATTGTCGGCAAAGCATTTGATGACCGGGCCGGTTGTGCCGCGCTCCTTAAAGTTCTTAGTGAAATCGGTCCTAATCATCCCAATACCGTCTTTGCTGCCGGGACAGTTCAAGAGGAAAACGGGGCTAAAGGCGCTAAGGCGATTGCCTCCATCACGAAACCGGATGTCTGTTTGGTCTTGGAAGGCCCACCGGCCGACGATTTTCCGGATGCCGGCAGTATAATCCAGGGGCGGCTGGGAGGCGGACCGCAAATCCGCTATTTTGATCCATCGATGATTGCCAACCGGGCCTTGGCTGATCTGGCCATCCAGGAAGCGCAAAAGTTGGGGATTGCTTATCAAGTTGCAGTCCGTGAGGGTGGCGGCACGGATGGCATGGAGATCCAGCTATACGATGCGGGTGTACCGACCATCGTAATCGGCGTACCGGTTCGTTATGCCCACAGCCATCATAGTATTATCGGTATCTCTGATGTGGAGGCAACAATTAAGCTGGTAAAAGCCATCATTCAACGGCTTGATCAAAAGACCGTCGCTGACCTGAAACAAAATCCATGGTAAAATAAGTCTTCTTCCGTCCGGATAATATTTTGAGAGAACAAGGTTTTGAGCGGATTAAGACTAGACGGCGGACTGCCGTATGGTTTATAATGGAAAGCATCAAGCCTTTTGTTTTTTGGCTTACTTTTTTTTAGAGGTGTTACAAGATGGCTGTACGTCATATGTTGAATTTTAAAGACTGGTCCGGTCAGGAATTAAAACAAATCCTTGATTTGGCAATCAAAGTGAAAAATAATCAACCGAAATACTGGCAAGCTTTAGATCATCTCACACTGGGAATGATCTTTCAAAAAACCTCCACCCGGACCCGGGTTTCCCACGAAGTGGCTATGACTCAACTGGGTGGTCACGCCATTTATCTTGATTGGCGGAGCACCAATCTGGTAATGGCGGAGTTAAAAGATGAAGTACGTTTTTTAGCGCGTAACGTCGATATTTTGATGGCGAGGGTATTGACTTTTGAGCAAGTGCAGGAAATGGCTGAATATTCCCGGGTGCCGGTGATTAACGGTTGCGATAACAAATATCATCCAACCCAGGCCCTGGCTGATTTTCAAACCATTTTGGAGCACAAAGGGCATTTGGAAGGAATAAACTTAGTTTATGTTGGAATTCACAATAATGTTGCGAATTCTCTTTTGGATGGCGGTACGAAATTGGGTATGAAGATTACCTTGGTTACACCGGAGCTCAATCAGGCCAGTTTGAATCAGGAATTAATCACGGCCGCTGAGAAAACCGGACTTTATGAGCACACACTTGATATCAAGACAGCGGTCGCCAAGGCGGATGTGGTTTATACCGATGCCTGGGTGGATATGGAATTTTTCTTGGACCCCAAGTTTGTGGATGAGAAAAAACGGCGCATTGATAAAATGCTTCCTTATCAGCTTAATGAAGAACTTTTAAAGAATAGCCGGGCTTTGATCATGCATGATATGCCGATCCATACTGGTTATGAAATTAGCCGGGGCGTTATCGAAAGCCCCAATTCGATTATTTTTGATCAGGCTGAAAACCGCTTGCATGCCGAAAAGGCGGTTCTATTGACCTTGCTTGGAAGAGTATAACGGCATGGCATAGAGAATTTATGAACCGGATGCCGTTGTTGTTTTAATATGAAGGGGAATCTACTGAATTCATTCTGGGCTTGATTTCCGACGCTGATGTTTTACACTTTCAGTATTTGGAGGTTTTGTTGAATGGCATGTCCCCAATTTGACCGGAATCAAAAAAATTGTACGTGTTCCAACACCTCATGTTCGCGGCATGGGGTTTGTTGTGAATGTATTAAGTACCATCGTGAACATGGCAACCGACCCATGTGTTTAAAATAGCATTCAATCCCGGAGTATAAACTGGTAATGAAAAGGGGGAGCCTTCGGTGCGGGAAATCGTGGCTGAACAGATTACCGATCTGGTTGCTCGGCTGTGCCAAACAGCCAACACGGATTTGGGAAATGATGTTATGAATGCTTTATCCAAAGCATACCAAACTGAAGAGTCCCCAGTGGGAAAAGACTGTCTGCAAAGGCTGATTGAAAATGCCAAAATTGCAGCTGCGGAATCCATGCCGATTTGCCAAGATACCGGCATGGCTATCGTGTTTGTTGAATATGGTCAAGAAGTGGTAATCAAAGATGGCGACTTTGCACAAGCTATTCATGAAGGAGTAAGGCGCGGCTATACCGGTGGATACCTCCGTGGTTCAATGGTGCAAGATCCTTTGCAACGGGTGAATACTGGCGATAATACTCCTGCCGTTATTCACACCCGGATCGTATCCGGTGAGCATTTGAAAATCATTGTGGCTCCTAAAGGCTTCGGCAGTGAAAATATGAGCCGCTTGAAAATGTTGACCCCTGCCGAAGGTATTGAGGGGGTCAAAAAATTTATCATTGAAACAGTTAGTTTGGCTGGGGCTAATCCTTGTCCGCCTATCGTAGTGGGAGTGGGCATTGGCGGTTCGATGGAAATGGCGGCCCTTCTTGCCAAAGAAGCTTTGCTTCGGGAGATTGGCACACCCAATTCAAAACAGGACTTAATAAATTTAGAATCAGAATTATTAGTTTCTATCAATGATTTGGGGATTGGGCCGCAAGGCCTTGGCGGACGATGCACGGCTTTGGCGGTTCATGTCATGACTTATCCAACCCATATTGCCGGGCTTCCAGTGGCCGTCAATATTTCTTGTCACGTAACCAGACATAAGAGTGGGACGATTTGAAAGTTTGAAGTGCGGAATGTGAAGGTGTAAAATGGCCGTAATTACGATTCATTTCCCTTTAAGTCAAGATGATGTCGCAAAACTGAGGGCGGGGGATAGCGTACTGTTAAATGGTCCTTTGCTTTCAGGGCGTGATGCTGCCCACAAAAGGCTGATAACTTGTCTGAAAGATGGTAGACCTTTACCCGTTGATCTAAGAGGGGAAACCATTTATTATGTCGGTCCTTGTCCAACTCCGCCTGGGAGAGTTATCGGTTCAGCGGGGCCGACTACCAGCGGACGAATGGATCGATACACTCCTGATTTGTTAGGGCAGGGTTTGAGGGGAATGATCGGCAAAGGGCAGCGATCGCAGGTTGTCATGGATGCCATGAAACAGTACTCGGCTGTATATTTTGCTGCGCTGGGTGGGGCCGGCGCATTGATTGCCCGTTCCATCCGCGGCGCAAAAGTGATAGCTTATCCGGACTTAGGCCCGGAAGCAATCTACCGGTTGGAAGTCGTCGATTTTCCAGTTATTGTAGCCATTGATGCGATGGGTAACGACCTTTATCAATTTGGGCGAGAAGAATTTGCCAAAAAGATTCCAATTATCGACTTTAAAGGGGATGCTGTTTGAATGGAAAGAATAGATGGACGGGTGTTAAATCAATTGCGGGAGGTTAAGATCCACCCCAATTATATTATACATGCTGAAGGATCTGTCTTAATCGAGGTTGGCAATACTAAAGTGATCTGTACGGCAACCATTGAGGATAAAGTACCGGTTTGGCTTAGAGGGCAAGGAGTAGGTTGGATTAGCGCTGAATACTCCATGATTCCCCGGGCAACTCCTCAAAGAAATATCAGAGAGGTTTCCAAAGGGAAGGTCAGCGGCCGGACTCAGGAGATTCAAAGATTGGTTGGACGTTCATTACGGGGCGTCGTAAATCTGAATGCCCTTGGTGAAAAGACAATTTGGATTGATTGCGATGTTATTCAAGCAGACGGGGGTACCCGGACTACATCGGTTACGGGAAGTTTTATTGCTCTGGCTTATGCTCTTCATAAAGTGACTCCAGAAAATAAACCGTTGCCATTGTATGATTTTTTGGCTGCAACCAGCGTGGGCATTTATGATGGCGTCCAATTATTGGATCTTTGCTATGCAGAAGATTCCAAAGTTTCGGTTGATATGAATCTGGTAATGACCGGAAACGGAAAAATTGTCGAGGTTCAGGGCACTGCCGAAGGGAAACCGTTTTCCTGGGATGAAATGATTGATTTGATGGATTTGGCAAAACACGGTATTGATGAACTGGTCCAGATTCAAAAAGATATATTGGGGCCGCTTAGTAAACGAATTGGAGGTATGGAGGGTGCGAAGACTCGTCCTGGCCACGAGGAATAGAGGGAAAATCGTTGAACTTCAGGAAATGCTCGCTGATTTGCCCCTGGAGATAGTCGGAGTCGCAAGTTACCCAGAGGCCCCGGAAGTTGCTGAGACAGGGAAAACGTTTCGGGATAATGCTTATCTAAAGGCTAAAGCCATTGCTGATTTCACCCATGAGATGACCTTGGCCGATGATTCGGGGCTTGAGGTTGATTATCTAAAAGGTGAACCTGGGGTTTATTCCGCTCGCTATGGTGAGATCGGTTGGAATGATCAGCAGCGTTATGAGTATTTGTTAAGCAAGTTGAACAACGTTCCCGAAAATTTACGGAAGGCGCGTTTTCGATCCGTAGTGGTTGTTTATGATCCCGGGACCGGCCAGTCCGAGTTTACAGAGGGAAGCGTTGAAGGCGTTATTTTAACTGAGCCGCGGGGAAGTAATGGCTTTGGTTATGATCCCGTCTTTTATTTTCCGGAATATCAAAAAACGATGGCAGAGTTACCAGCTGTTCAAAAAAATGCTTTAAGCCACCGGGGCTGGGCGATTCAAAAAATGGTTCCGCAGTTACAGAAACTGATATAGACTTCTTTGGGAGTTCAATGATAATGCGTATCGGAGTCGTTGGGGATATTCACGGGAATGATGCCGGACTCAAGAAGGCCATCCGGGAAATGGGTGCTATCGATCTTCTTTTATTCACGGGCGATGGTTTTCGTGAAATCCATAGATTGCAAGATGAATTGAAAGTTCGTATTGAAGGCGTAGCGGGTAATTGCGATCTCTATTCCACTTATCCCCCGGAACAAATGCTTTCTTTGGAAGGGTACAGAATATTATTGACCCACGGCCATTTTCACGGCGTCAAGAAAGATTTAATTCGTTTGGGTATGGCCGGAAGAGATCAGCAAGTACACTTGGTAGTATTCGGGCATACGCATGAAGCCCTTTGTACGGATTGGCATGAAATCAAGCTGTTTAATCCGGGTTCATTGTCGCTGGAACGCTCTTTCCGGGGACCTTCCTATGGTATTATTTATCTATCCGAATCCGGTATTGAGACAATAATTAACCGTTTTTAATTGATCAGGGACCCAGTACTATGGATATTCTAAAATATGGGAATTTAAATAAGAACCGGAATTGCTTGACGGGGAAAAGGATTTACGGTATACTATTAGAGCATTACGGAAATGGGTTGTTTGGATTGATGTAATGTTTCATTTTATTTTACGGATTTCGGGGCGTAGCGCAGTTTGGTAGCGCACCTGCCTTGGGCGCAGGGGGTCGTAGGTTCAAATCCTGTCGCCCCGACCATTTAAAAAGGACTGATTCGACGGACTTTTAGCCGTCGAATTTTTTTGTGTATTTGAAAACCTCCGGCTAAGCCGGTGGTTCCAAAAAGGCTATGCCTATGAGTAGAAAAGAGGGAACCTCCCTTGCTAAAATAAATGTGGTTCGCCAACCGCATAAAAAGCAAAGGAGGATATCCAATTGGATAGTGAAAATTTAGCATATACAACCTGGAATTGTAGTCGACATCCAAGACGCCAATCAATTTATCATCCTTGATTATCGGTATGACAATTTCTGATGCGGAAGCCTTATCACAAGCGATGTGTCCCAGAAACTGATGTACATCCGATTTCAAACTTCAATGCTCAACAAATAAAACCCGAGAGTCAAGCGAATACCCTTTAAGACGAGGGCTAGGGTGGTTTTGGACGATATTTGTCAATATATCCTCTTATTTTGCTCTATGCATAGGCATACATGGTTTTAGCATCTTTTTTTACTGCGAAAGTTGAGTTAACCATTGATGATTTTTAAACGAGGTAATTGTCAAAATGTTCCCTGGTGAATTAATGGAAAGGCAGAGAAAATTGTCTGAACGACAGAGACGATTTTCTGAACGGGAGAGAGAATTTACTGGACGGTAGAGA
>DNPQ01000297.1 GCA_003501335.1 Bacillota bacterium | reverse complement strand
TTCCATTTTTGAACCTCCGGGTCCAAATGATTTTTCTTGACTAAAAAGAAGAACTCTCATGAATTGAAATAAGCCCATCAAATAGCCGATATTGTTTCTATAATACAACTTATAACGCAGAAAAAAATTAAGCCGAAATTATAAAATCTTAAAAAGACCCCGACAAAGATAACACTTTGATTACCATTTGAATTCTTTATTGCTATTCCGAGGAATTGACCTTATAATTTTATACATATCTGTGAATTATTTTATCAATATATAATTAATGAACCCGCGCCTGCGTGCGCCGGAAAATCAAAAGGATTAGAACATGAGCAACTTAAATTTTAATGAATTAAATTTGTCCCGAGAGGTCCAAAAGGCCATTGCTGATATGGGATTTGAAGAAGCAACCCCTATCCAGTCCAAATCGATCCCTCATATTCTACAGGGTAGTGACGTTATTGGTCAAGCTCAAACAGGAACGGGTAAAACATGTGCTTTTGGAATTCCCATTGCGGAGATGATTAATCCTCTCCTACCAGGGATTCAAGCCTTAGTCCTTTCTCCCACCCGGGAACTTGCCATTCAATCAGCAGAAGAAATTAAAAATGTTTCGAAATATAAAAAAGGGCTCAAAATACTTCCGATTTACGGGGGACAGCCCATTGACCGTCAAATCAGTGCTTTAAAACAACATCCCCAAGTCATTATCGGAACTCCGGGCCGAATTATGGACCATATGCGCCGGAATACCTTGCAATTCTCAAACCTTAAGATGTTAATTCTGGATGAAGCCGACGAAATGCTGAATATGGGTTTTAGGGAAGATATCGACACCATTTTGCAAAAAGTCCCCGCCCAAAAGCAAACCATCCTTTTTTCTGCCACTATGCCGAAAGAAATTATGGACCTAACAACAAAATACCAAAAGAATCCTATTTTAATCAAAGCAGTCCATCAGGAACTAACCGTTCCTAATATTGAACAATATTATTTGGAAGTCAGAGAATCTACCAAACTTGATACGCTATCGCGGTTAATCGATGCCAATAATATCAAACTTTCTTTAGTCTTTTGCAATACAAAAAGCCGGGTTGATGAGGTAGCTTCCCATATGCAATCCAGAGGTTATCTGGCAGAAGCCCTTCATGGCGATATGCGGCAAGTTCAACGGGATAAAGTCATGGGCAAGTTTAGAAAAGGAAGCATCGATATCCTCATCGCAACCGATGTGGCAGCCCGTGGCATTGACGTAGACGATATCGAAGCCGTTTTTAATTATGACTTACCCAATGACGAAGAATACTATGTGCACCGGATCGGCAGAACGGGTAGAGCCGGTCGCAACGGAAAAGCTTTTACTTTTGTTTCCGGGCGGGAAATATATAAACTAAAGGACATTCAACGTTACACCAAATCGAAAATTCTGCCTAAAAAGGCGCCTTCTCTGGTTGATGTGGAAGACAGTCGAATCAATAAAATTATGGATGACCTAAAAGCATCGATAAATGACGGCCATTTAGCCAAATATGTAACTGCAATCGAGAAATTTTTGGAAGCCACCGATCTGCAAAATGAGCAAGATAACGATATTACCACATTGGACATTGCCGCAGCCTTTTTAAAAATGGCCGCTCAACCAAGCGGAATCTCTATAGATACGGAAACATCCGGAGATTCTTATCATCAGGATGAGGGCTCCGAAAAATCAACGAACAGACTTTTCATCAATGCCGGCCGTGATATTAAATTACAACCCAAACAATTGATCCAAGCCATCATGGCTTGTACTAGCATCCCTGAAAAATTGATTGGCGATATTAATATTTATGATAAATTTTCTTTTGTTGAGCTCCCCGCTCAATTTGCAGCCGAATTGTTAAATTCCATGAAACATTACAAGATTAATGGTCGCAGTGTCCATGTTGAAAAGGCTAACGCCAAATAAAAGTTACCCTTCATCCACCTGAAATTTGGCAACATTGGTAACTAATTGTTCCGCCATTTTTCGCAACTCTTCGGCAGATGCTTTCAACTGTTCAGCCGAAGCCGTTTGTTCTTCCGATGCAGCCGATACTTCTTCTGCAGAGGCAGCAGTTTCTTCGGAGATAGAACTGATATTGGAAATCGCTTGCCCCGTCATGTTTTTAAAGTCGTTGATCTGATGAATCATTCCATTGACTTTTCCAATTCTTTCTACCACTTCACCCATGGAGGTAATGATTTGATCAAAAGCTTCCCGGGTGAGATGAACAGCTGCTCTTTGTTCAACTAATATTAAATAAGCGTTTCCGGCTGTTTGTGCAGAAACTGTTGCTTTTTCTTCAATCGTTTTCAAAATATCATTAATCGTCTTGACTGCTTTTCGTGATTGAGAAGCCAATGTATTGATTTCATCAGCGACCACCGCAAAGCCACGCCCGGCGTCTCCCGCTCTGGCTGCTTCAATGTTGGCATTGAGCGCTAATAGATTGGTTTGTTCCGCAATATTAGAAATAACTTCTGTAATATTGCCAATTGTCTCGGCGCTGCTGCGTAATTCATTGATATTATTCAGAATATCCGTAGTGATTTTATCAGTATCATTGGTTTTTTGGATTAATTGTTCCACTGCATCCTTAGAATGGAAACTCAAATTCTTCGCAGTGCCGGTAATCTTTTCAACCTCGATAGCTTCAGCCACTACATTTTCAATTC
>DNPQ01000405.1 GCA_003501335.1 Bacillota bacterium | reverse complement strand
TTTTGGTTTGGCCCGTGCGGTTTTTACCCAACAAAGAGCCCGTGAATTTTTTATGAACGGTAATTATCAAGATGCGATTTTTTTCTCGATGAGAGCCCGCCGATTAGCAATTGAAGTCATTCGGGCCAATCGGGTAAGAGTCCGTCCGGAATTTTTCCCGGATCGACTGGAATCCCGTTATGAGTACCAAGGCCCTGACGATAATGAATTAGATCGGCGGATCGATAAGGACAGAGGAAGAATGGGAAGAGATGACGATGCTGTTCATGTCCGAATTCAATTGGACCTTGATTAAATATTAATGGGATTAAGAACGATGTTCAGTTAATGGTTGAATAATACTGGTCTGCTGTTTAACATTATTTTCCAGTCGGACTTCATTCCGGTTGTTATAAAATTTGGACGGTGTTGAATTCCTATGGTAAAATAGGAGTATATTTATAAATAGGGAGGTTTTTTTCTTGCGGAAATTGTTAATAGGTTTGGCGGTTAGTGTATTCATGCTGCTTGGCGCATTAAGTATTTATGCGAATCCGGGAAAATTTGGAGAACATAGTAATCCTCAGGGGTTTGGCGGTCCTAATGGTGGTCCCGTTGAACATCGCGATAATCATGATAACAATGAAGCTCGGAATGATAGTCGCTATGTTCTTCATCGTACTGCCGATGTGATTAATGACACCCAACAGGCGGCCATGCGCGGTCATAAAAATTTCGGCCTCGCCCGGGCAATTTACACCCAGCAACATGCCCGTGACCTTTATATGAACGGCGATTTTCAGAATGCTATCTTCTTTTCCTTGCGCGCCCGTAATTTAGCGTTCGATATCATTCGGGCTAATCACGGAATGGTCCGCCCAGAATTTTTCCCGGATCGCCTCGAATCAAAGTATGATCATCAACGCCCCGGCGATCATGATTTAGATCGACAGATCGATAGGGATAAAGGCCGGATGGGAAGAGATGACGATGCAGTTCGAATAAAGATTGAATTTAATCTTTAATTGGTAACGGTTCGTCACGCGATCCAGAATTTGAACCGTCATCATTAAAGCGGATAAAAAAAGAATCAAGAAAGCTGGCCTTTTTAAGGCCAGCTTTCTTGATTCTTGGTAGCGCTTAAAAGTTAAAGATTAAAGGGATTCCTCATCCGATGCCCGGGATAGATTGGATTTTGGGCTCGTAAAAATTGTGGGGAGTTGGGATATTAACATTCCGGCTAACATTAAAATACAGGCAAGATAGCCACGGCCTCCTAAGTTTTCCTGCAAGATGATGTATCCGCCCAAACTGGCAAAGACGCTTTCCATACTCATGATGATAGCTGCATGAGAAGGTTTGGCATGCTTTTGGGCGAAGACTTGAAGGGTATAGGCGATTCCGACGGAGCAAAGACCACCGTAGAGAATCGGTATTAAAGCCAGCCGGAGGCTGCTTAGAGAAATTGTTTCAAAAGAAAAGGCAGCGAGCATACTCAAGACTGAACAAGTCAGAAACTGAATAATACATAATTTTAAGGCATGAACTTTTTTAGTATAATAATCAATGACCAGGATATGCGTTGCCCAGAAGAAAGCACCGACTAATTCCAATAAATCCGACAGGGTGATGGTAAAATTTTGAGTAACGCTCAATAAATATAATCCGGTGGTCGCGAGTACAGCCCCGATCCATACGCTGATGTGGGAGTGCTGTTTTAAAAAGATACCTAAAATAGGCACTAAGATAATATATAATCCGGTGATAAAAGCGGCTTTCCCTGCTGCAGTATGAGCCAGTCCGATTTGTTGTAACGATGCGCCGGCAAACAGGATACTGCCGGCAATGATTCCCGCCCGAAAGCTGGAAACCGGTCTTTGTCCGGTTTGCTGTACTGCCGCGGGAGAGTTCCTTAAAGAAAAAATGAGTAAGGGAACCAACGAAAGACCGCCTAAGGCAAAACGGACACCGTTAAATGTGAATGACCCCACATATTTGGAACCTATTCGTTGCGCTACAAAAGCAAATCCCCAAATAGCCGCAGTTAATAGAAGCAAAAGATTGGAACGCATTTCTTTCTGTTGCATGATAAGCTATTCTCCCTGTTATTTCATTGACCGGATTCAATGTGCCATGAATTCAATAATTTCACTCAATAGTAGGACATTAATTATCAAGCCCTTATGGAATGGAAGTTTAATTGAGTCCGAGGAGACTGCCGATTTCCTGGGATGCCTTACGGGCTCTTTCCAAGGATTCGCCTTTTTCTTCCCGGTAATCTTTGATGATATTTTCCGTGCCTGAAGTCCGTTTCAAAACCCATACGCCGCCACTTAAGACGACTTTGATGCCGTCGCCGATGGCCAATCGTTCGATAGTCTGTCCGGCGATTTTTTTACCGTTTAACAGGGATTTGACCCGGCTCGGGTCTCCGGCAAGTTGGGTTAATAGACTTTTTTGATCCGGTTTGGCAGGTACATCTTTGCGTTCATATTGATAGGGTCCATATTTTTTTACCAAATCGGCGTAAAGAGTACCGATATCCTTACCGGTTTTAGCCATCGCTTCCATCATCAGTAGAACCGCAGCAATACCGTCTTTTTCGGTAACCCACAGGCTGCCGTCGCGTTTTGGAAAAGAGAGTCCGGCGCTTTCTTCCCCGGCCAGGACGTATTTACCAGCCATTAAACCGGCTACATAATGTTTAAAACCCACATTGACTTCATAAGAGGGTCGGCCGTAATGTTTAGCAATTTCTTCAATCATATGGGTGGTGCCAATCGTACGGCCTACCCCCATACTCGAGTTAAATCCGCGATTGGCGGCCAAATAATCAAATAATACACATAAAACATGATTGGGATTTAAAATGCCGGTGCTGTCTTCTCCACCGAAACGGTCCGCATCGTTATCGTTGGCCCCGATAAAGGGTACTCCTAACTTTTCCCGGATTCCCTGAACCGCTTTCATAACATAACGGGAAGAAGGATCACCCCGTAATTTACCGTCCCAATCATAGGAACGGTTGGAACAGGTGGGATCTTCAGCTGATAATACAACCTCAATACGGGTGCCATACTCAGCATTGACTGCTTCATAGTAGCCGTGGGATGAACCTCCTAAGGGAGTCACGGCAAAACGTTCACTTTTAATGACTTCAACGTCAACAACACTGGATAAGTCTTTGATATAGGGAGTTAGCAGGTCGACTTCTTGAATGATCCCTTTTTGAACAGCTTCCTGATAGGAAGTCCGCTTTATTTGCTGGGGATGGCTTAAATAATAATTTCCTTTTTCATCAATGGGTTTGGTGCAGGTATTGGGCCCCCCGTCAAGCCCGTTGCTTTTATAACCGGCATCTTCAGGCGGGTTATGAGAGGCGGTGATAATTACACCTTCAACTTTTTTTCCCAGGGCAATATTGGCCAAAATGGTATGGGAAACAACCGGTGTGGGAGTACTTCTACCGCCTTGGTGAATGAATACCGGCATATTGTTGGCGGCGAAAACTTCTGCCGCGGTTACTTGAGCCAAATCAGAAGCAAAACGGACATCTTTACCCATGATGATCGGACCCAAAGGAGCATTTTTCAAGGTATCAGGAAGATAGGGACCAAAAGTTCCTTTTTCAGTCCGGATATCCACTAAAGCCTGGGTTATCGCCGCTACATGAGTCTCGGAAAAGCCCTTTCCGGTATGGCCCCGGTGTCCGGAAGTGCCATTTTTAATTGGCTCCAAATTATCCCCGGGGTTTTGATACCATTGGGTAATTTGCTCTTTGGTAAAAAGATCCTCCCGGCGGGCTTTTTGACCTGCCAAGATATGTACTGAATTGTCAGGCATCTTCGTGCCTCCTTTTAGCAGAAATTCATTTCGTCGAAGATTAAAAAATCGGTTTAATCGGCTTAAAATGTTTATTAGATTTTTTTGATAAGAATCCTTTTATATTACTAAAAATACATTTTTGAACAAATCAAAGTTATAGCATGGTTCAAAAATTTCTTAAATATACCGGGGCCCGGTAAATATTGTAAAAAAAATTATCAAACCCTATTTTTCCCGCTATCTTCTCCCGGAGGTTTTATTGTAAGATATAGGCAATTAAACAATAAGAAGGGGCTGTCCCAAAAGCAAATTCGGTGTGGTTTAAGTTGCTTTATAGACTAGCCTCAACGACATTAAAAAAGGAGGAGATTCGATGAGGAAATGGGTTGTTGGATTGATAGTGTTGACTTTTCTGGTAACCGGTTCGATTGGAATATACGCTAAGCATAGTCGATATGAGGAGGGGCCCGGAAGGTATTATGGACCTCCATCCCGTTTTCAGGAACGCAATGATGCGGGATATATCATCCATCGTACCGCCAACACGATTTTTAGCGCCCAATTAGCCGCTGATCACGGCCGCCGTTATGATGGCTTGGGGCTGGCCATTGCCCACCAACAAAGAGCAAGAGATTTGTATTGGCGGGGAGAGTACCGTGAAGCAATTTACCACTCTTTACGGGCGCGCGATTTCGCATTTCAGGTCATGACCAACAACCGTGAACGGCCTCACCGTGAATATTACTTCGATGATATGGAAGATCGTTATGTTCAAAGCGCCCCTGAAAATAACCAGTTAGATGTCAGGGTTGATACGGTCAAGGTGGGAAAAGGGGATTCTTTAGTCCATTTACATTTTGGTTTGGATATCAATCAATAGTTCAGGGAAAGCGATGAATTTTTTAGGAGGGCTGTTGCAAAATTTTTCTTTTTGCGACAGCCCCTTTTATTTAAGCCTGGGACTGACGGGCTAATTGGTGCAGCACACTGCAAAGGGTGTCCACTTCCTCTTTCGTGTTATAGAGGCCCAAAGAGACCCGCAGGGTATCTGTCAGTCCAAACCTTTCCAAAGCCGGTTGGGCACAGTGGTGACCGGTCCGGACTGCAATACCCTCTTTTTCCAGATGTTGAGCCGCTTGATCGGGAGACAGATTTCGCATGATGAAAGAAATAACGCTGATTTTATTGAGAGCGGTGCCAATAACACACAGGCCCGGGATCTTGAGTAGCGATTCCATGGCATAACCGGTTAGGTGGCGTTCGTGATTTTCGATGGGACCGAGACCGATTTTTTGAAGATAGTCAATGGCGGTCCCGAGTCCAATCGCATCGGCGACATTAGGGGTCCCGGCTTCAAATTTATAAGGAATATTGTTATAAAGGGTTTTATCAAAGGTAACCTGTTTAATCATGCTTCCGCCGCCCTGCCAGGGGGGCATGGTTTCCAGTAAAGCTTTCTTGCCGTATAATACGCCGATGCCAGTGGGACCATAAATTTTGTGGCCGGAAAAAGCATAAAAATCAGCGTCAAGGCTTTTCACATGAACCGGAAAATGGGGAACGCTCTGGGCTCCGTCTACCAGCACACAGGCCCGGTGGGCATGGGCGATTTGAATCATTTCCGCCACCGGATTAATGGTTCCCAGTACATTGGATACGTGGGATATGGCGACCATACGAGTCCGCAGGGTAAACAGCCTTTTATATTTCTCCAGCGAGATTTCGCCGCGGTCATTGATGGGAATAACTTTAATGACGGCTCTTTTTTCATCCCGCAACATTTGCCAGGGCACAATATTGGAGTGGTGCTCCATCTGGGAAATTAAAATCTCATCACCGGCATGGATGTTCATTCTGCCGTATGCCTGGGCCACCAGATTAATGGCCTCGGTAGTGCCCCGCAAGAAAACAATTTCCTCCAGAGAAGTTGCTCCCAGAAACCGTTGCACTTTTTCCCGGGCATTTTCAAAAGCAGTGGTGGCTTTCTTGGCCATGGTGTGGGTAGCCCGGTGGACATTGGAATTATATTCGGAATAAAATCCATTTAAGCTGTCGATGACCGCCTGGGGTTTTTGGGTTGTAGCGGCATTGTCAAACCATATCAAAGGTTTTCCATTGATCTTTTGACTCAGGATCGGGAAATCTTTGCGTAATGCTTGGACTCCCAGGGATTCGTTTGAAGGTGGGGGAGGCGGATCGCCGCTATTTTTTTTTGGGGTTTTGGGTAAAAAATAATATTCCCCCCCTTTACCGTTATCGGGACATGATCCGGCGGGTCCGACCTCCGAGGGCGCGCTTTTCAATTGTTCCGGAAAGAATCCCATGGGCTCCGGGACGAGGGTGGGGCCGCTTTGGCCCTCCTTGATTTGCGTAGCCACGCCGGCGGCCGGATTTCCAGCCTGAAACAAGCCGTTAGCCCATTGGGTGACTTCCTCAAGACTGGGGATATTTTCTACACTGGGATCGGGCTCCATGATAGCAGAAACCGCATTATTTGTAATCATAATACTGACCCACCTCAACATCTTCCAGCATGCCTAAAGCATCGTTGGTTAATACCGCTGTTGAGAAGTACAAGCTCAATACATAATGGGCGACCGACTGGTTGTCAATCCCGGCAAATTTCACAGTTAAGCTGGGTGCATGTTGTTCATCGGGAATTCCCGGTTGATGAATGCCGATCACTCCTTGTTCGCTTTCGCCGACCCGCATCAGTAAGATCGAAGTTTTACCGCACGGGGCATTGGTCCAAGCCCGGCCGCCCACTAATAATTTGTCGCAGGGAACCATCGGTACGCCACGCCAGGTAATAAAGGGTGAGCCAAACAAATTAACGGCTGCCGGCGGTACTCCTCTGGCTGTGCATTCCCGGCCGAAAGCAGCGATGGCTTTGGGATGGGCTAAAAAGAAAGCCGGTTTTTTCCATACTTTGGCCAGTAATTCATCGAGATCGTCCGGAGTGGGCGTTCCTTTGCGGCATTTTATCCGCATGGGAGGGGCTACGGAGTGACAAAGCCCAAACTCCGGATTGTTAATGATTTCCCATTCTTGCCGTTCTTTCATGGCTTCTATCGTGAGTCGCATTTGTTCATTCATTTGGTTGAGGGGGCTATTATAAATATCGGCGACCCGGGTATGGATCCGCAGAATGGTCTGGATGATACTTAAGGGATACTCCCGGGGGCATTCTTCGTAATCCGGAAAAGTTTGGGGTAAAACGGGCTCCCCACGATGGGATGATAATAATGCAATTGTTTTTTCGCCATATTCGTTACAGGCAGTGGCAGGACCGCTCACCGGTTTTTTGAGAGTATTCACCCGGTAGGTTCCGGCTTCTACCGCCACCCAAGGCAGGAATGTCAGCAACCAACGCGGGGTGATTCCTTCCATCATCGGAGCGGACATCGTAACATGGGATAGATTTGCTGCTGTTCTTATATTTAAACAACTTTGCGTTGTTAGATCTTCATTGGTATTCATGGCAGGTTAACCTCCATTATTCATTTGCATTTTATGCGCATATGTGTGCGCGTCATACTTTAGTACCAATATATGATTGGGAGCCCATAAACGCCAGTCAAAATGCGCAGGACGACGGCACGGATTCGGGAGATGGGGATTGGAATGAAACAAATAAGACAGAGGTCAATGTTATATATTCTGTATGAAGTCAAATCAGAGGCGGTGCATGCCTATTTAACCTAACCCGTGTCTGATTGGACGCGAGCCCTTCCCCAGGGAAGTAAGTATAATTAAGAAAGTATAAACCCAAACCTTTTGACCTGGTTTTATTTTTCCATTTCATCACCTTTCAGAGACGTCCTCTTCGGAGTTTTTTTTTATTTTTCACGATTTTTTCACAGAATGAACATCATATAACCACAGATTGAACATTTCGTAGTCACAGACATGGAATATAGTAAAGATAACAACTTTTTCAATTTTAACCTCCTTCTTACATTTTGTAAGGCCCTCTTCGGAGGGCTATTTTTTTAAGTCGCACTAGATCAGGGGATTTAATAAATCGAAGGGAGAAATGAAAATGCATTTATCAAAAAAAGCTTTAATAATAGGTTTTACTATTATAATGTTATTAGGGTGTGCTGGAATTTCTACTGCCTATGAAGATTCACAGAAAACAATTGAATTTGATATTAGTCATTTTTACTATAACTATAATGAGGTTGATTCTGGTACATCGGAAGATTCTGAAAAAGGGTGGCTCAATGGTATGAATTTTACTTTTAAGAATCAAGACCAGGACACGAAAGAGTATTGGCAACTAAGTTTTAATCACACAAAGGATGATACAAAATATGATGGCTCTTATTTAGAGACAGGGACTCCATGCCAATCAACAACGAAAGATGAGCTAACATCGATTGAATTGGATTATGGGTTTCCTATAGCCGAGAATACATATTTTTTAATAGGATTAGGGTATCATTATTGGGATCGCGTTTTGAGTGAAGATCAAGATGAAAAATATTCTTGGCTTTATATCCCTATCGGATTTCGTTGGGAACATAGTTTCAATAAACAACTTGACGCGGCAATCGAGGTAACAGCTAAGTTTATGATGGCTGGTCAAATGACATCCACAATAACGGATTATCAAGATTTTACCGTAGATCTCGGCAATAAACCAGGTTACAAGATTGATTTGCCTTTAACTTATCATTTTAATTCCAATTGGGCTTTGGCAATAACTCCTTGGTATGAATATTCCAGCATCGGTGAAAGTAATATGGTTCAATGGTATTATGCCAATGGATTTCCCACTGGATATGAAGTGTATGAACCGGATAGTTCAACAAAGCAAAATGGTATCAACATTGGGATCCGTTGGGATTTCTGATGCTTTACATTGATATTGTGGCGGCTAACGGCATTTTAAGGGCTTAGGTTAATGAGTTGCTTGTTATTAATCGTTCATAGAAACTGAAATTGGATATCGTTATGTTCGTCAATTCTTCGTGAACTTATCACAAAAGGAACACATAGTTATGATAAAAAGAGGATAGTAAAATTCATTAAGAAAGGAGTCGATAATGGGATGAAAAAATGGCTAAGTCTTATCTTAGCGGCTACGCTGATGTTTTATTTTACAAATTTAGTTTTTGCATTTTGGCCGGATCCTATGGAAGGGGAACCGACAACACTCCTTCGGCAGCATCTTGAAGGATATTTTATTTGGCATGATAGTTCGGGTGTCCATTTAAAAGTAGAAGCAGCCACAGGTACAAAACATATTTTTACCGGAGTGATTGAGACAGACGGTAGAATTGAAAACCTTATGACTAAAACAGCAGATACTAATGATTATTCTAAATTGAGCGATCATGATACTTTAAAATTTCAGCTTACGGCTTCGGATCAAGTTTCAGCCATTGATTTTGGAATATTTGATGGCCAGTCTGTGAGATTTGAATTATCGATGGATGGTAGAAAAATAGATGGTAATAAAATTTATTTTGGAAGGGATGGTTGGCATCCTAATGACGCCATTTTTTCGATTGATTACGATAATGACCATCCAGATCACCACGGACATGCCAACATTTATTTGGGATGGCCGTGGTGGCCGGGGCCCGGTCCGTGGGGGGCCTTAAAGGTCAAAGTCAGCCCACACTTTATGTGTGTGGAATCCAGTATGGGGGAAAACCAAGAATTACCCTGAATAAATTCACCTGCTAGTAGAGGTTTTTGATTGTAGATGGGGAATAATCAAAGCATAGGCATTACTAGATATCAATATGATTCGAACATTATAAAAGGGTCTTAACCGGAGTCACAGCAAGACCATAGGCTCGGTTGAGATTTTTTAATTTTTGGGAGGAGTTTTGGTGGGAAAGGCGTTCGGGGAGAGTAATGAGGGTTAATTGTCTGAACCCCGATTTACAGGATTAAAAGATGAACAGGATTAAGAACCGTGATGGGTAAGAATGAATTTTGTGGCCTATAATCCATGCTTTCACCAATCATGCCGATCCTGAAAATCGTGTGAATCGGGGTCGTGGTTGTAATGTACGAAGACATCACCAAGAAAATTATCGGTTGCGCTATGAAAGTCCATTCGATACTCGGCAACGGGTTTCAAGAAGTTATTTAAAAGGATTAGGCTAAAACATTTGAGATTTATTTTTTACCACTGCCTCCAATATAAACTTCACATGTCCCCGTTCTTCATCACTCATTTTGTCAATCTTTTCGAAATATGTCTGAAGTGTTTTATCCCCAAATTTAAGAGACTTCTCGCTTTTTTTACCATCAGACAATAAATAATCGGCGGAGACTTCCAATACTTGCGCTAATTTTTGCAGAGTTTCGGCGAAAGGTGAAGCTTCGTCGCGTTCATATTTACCAAGCATCAGGCGGGAGACTCCGATCTTTTCAGCGAGATCCTCTTGCTTTAAATGTTTCTCCTGGCGTAAATTTTTTATCTTAACTTAGGTTCATAATTACTCCCTACGCCAGTCAAAATGCGGAGGACGAAGGCATGGAATTTAACATACTGGAACGGTTTTTATCTTTTACTGCAGGTTTTTGGTTTCAAACAATGGATTACCGAATAAATGAATTATTTCAAAGAGTTACCTAATTTCAGCATAATCCGCTTAAATATTTTAATTTAAATGATGAGGTAGCTCTTTCTAATAGCTCAACCTACTTTTATGGGTGGGAAAGTAGAATGAATAAGGAATAATTCTTAGTCTAGATTTAAAATCGTCTCAGTGTTTTTAAGTTTTGTCAACTCAACACTTACTTTCCATAGATTTTTTTTGTTTTTTTCGTTATATGAAAGTGTTGATGATTTAATTTCTTTAAAACCTTCAAAATATTTTCCTGTGGTTTTGTCTAATTTTGGATTCGTTATTAAATATGCCAATGCTCTGCCTGATTTTCCAACAGTATTTACATTTGGATGAACCAATATCAAAAGGGAAAGTACATACCTTGATATAAATCTTAAAAAGGGGCTATAATTTCTGGCTAATCCGGTACTAGGCATCAACCCGGGATCAAAAGCGTTTACTGTTATATTTTTATTAGTTTGTTCACGAATTCTTTCTGCTAACTCATAAGCACAGTAAATATTACATAATTTTGAAGTGGTATATCGTTGCCTACCTATCCGGGACACCTTTTTACTTTGAGTCGTTTCCGCAGGATAAGCGAGTAATCTGGCATTTTCATATAAAGGTTCAGGCATTCCGCTCTTTTGCAATGGGTCATGAGTTCCGCTACTGACGAAGACGATTCTTCCGGAATCGGTTATTTTACTAAGCAACATGTTTGCCAGGAGAAAATGTCCGAGATGATTAACACCAAAAGTTTCTTCAAAGCCGTCTTCCGTATAATGTATCGTATCAACAAACTGGACGCCTGCATTACATACAAGTGCATATAATGGCGGAAAATTCAATTCTGAAAATCTAGTTACAAAATTTCTTACAGATTTCAATGATGAAAGATCAAGTTCTAGGAAGGTAATGTTGTTATTCTTAGTTTCACTTATCAATGATCGGATTGATTCCTTGGCTTTTATGGCATTGCGACAAGCGATGATTACATGATTGTTTATATTGTCTTTAGCGATTCTTTTGGCACATGCATAGCCTAAGCCGGAGTTCCCACCGGTTATAATAATTGTTTTCTTAGTTGAATTCATATAGATACTCCTTTTTATAACTAAAATTTTCGGCAAGCTAAATATATCTTTAATGTTGACTATGTCAACATGGTGTAATTATACAGCTCTTTGTTGACTGTGTCAACGTGATGCTTTAAAATTAGTTTGTAAAAATCACCGAAAAGAGATTAGATATGAAAAGTAATCATGATACTAAACAAAAGTTAATTGATGTCACAAGAAGAATGATTGATATAAATGGAATTGCTTCCGTAAATATGCGCGACCTTGGGAAAGAAATGAATTTATCCAGAAGTGCAGTTTATAGACATTTTAAAAATAAGGATGATTTACTTGCTGCTATAGTGGCTGAAAATTTTGAAATACTTATAAATAGCATGTCGAAATTAATTGAAGAAATAAGCGATTCTAGAAAACTTATTTGTGCAATTTTATATAAGTATTATGATTTTGGAGTATGTAATAGAGAGCAGTATCAACTGATGTTCCAAAAACAATGGGATAAGGAGCAATTTTCTGATCTATACATTTTGGCCTCTAAACCATTTAAAATGGTTGAAAAACGGTTTGAAAAAATTCAAAAGCTAGAATGTGACATGCAGAAATCACCAAAGGAATTGACAGCAATGGTATATGCGTTTATTCATGGCCTAGTTGAACTAAATTATTCCGGACATCTCGAAGCGGAAAAAGGATTGGATAATCCGGCCAGTTTAATTAATTCATTTGTAGATATGATTTTTGCTTAAAGTTATGTTTTTCGGCTGACATATTTTGTTCTCCTTTGGCCGGGAAATCGACTAATCAGTGAAAAGTTATCGATCGGAAATAAAGGAAGTGCATATGAAGGTAGAGTTTTTGAAGAAGATTTAAAGAATCTAATTAAAAGTAATCAAGCTTGGATTCCATTAAACTTAGAAATTATAAGTGAAACATAAGGGGAAGCATTTTTTAATCGATCTTTCTTTCATCCAGCCTCCCTAATAATTAACCTTCCGTCAAACAAATCCGCCTGGCCCATCGCCGTTATGACCTGGAAAATTTGAAAATCACCAATCCCCGAGTTTGTTTCAAAACTCTAGAGCTTTTCCTGGACTTATCCTCGGAACCGGTAAAAGAGCATACACTCTTTTAAAAGTTCGGTATCATCTCCTTAAATCTCAAAAATAAGATTACCGGTATCCATATCATCAGTGTCGGGGATTTGGAACAGGTTAACGTCCGGCCACTGTTCATCGCACAGGTGGATCATGTTGCAATTTTATATAGCTTGACAACTTAATAAAAAGCCTCTATAATGATACTAGTATCATTTGATATAAGTATCATTATGGAGGCTGAATAATAATGTCAGATCATTTTGCAGGTGAAGTTAGACCATTAAGCTTCGAGCAATACTCGGAAAAGTACAAAGATTTCTTTGTTATGAAAAGAGAAAACGGGATCATTGAGGCGAGAATGCATACAGACGGCGGCCCTTTTCAGCATACTTGGGCTGGGCATTCCGCTTGGAGTCAGGCGTGGCAGGATATTGCCAACGATCCGGAAAACGAAGTGCTAATTATCACTGGCACGGGAGACAAATTCTACACGATCCCCTATTCGAAAGATCCTGAAAAACGGAAAACTGCAGGAAATTGGGAAAGCCTTCCTTTCAGAGAATGGTCGCCCGACCTAATGATGCGCCAATACAAGGAGTCCTACAAAAATCTTGAGAATCTGGTTTTTCAAATGGACATTCCTACAATCGCGGTCGTCAACGGCCCCGGATCACATACGGAATTCGCACTGCAATGTGACCTGACGCTGTGTGCTCCTGATGCATATTTCTTTGAAAATCATTTCATTTTTGGCGTTGCGCCTGGCGATGGAATGTATCTAATTATGCAAGAGCTCCTTGGGCTGAAGAGAGCCGCGTACTATATGTATACGGGAGAAAACATCGATGCAGAGACGGCGAAGGAACTCGGCTTGGTGAATGAAGTGTTGCCCAGAGAAAAATTGCTTGACAGAGCATGGGAAATCGCGCGAGAGATGATGAAACGCCC
>DNPQ01000515.1:2289-9822 GCA_003501335.1 Bacillota bacterium | reverse complement strand
CCTTTGACAATCAGCGATGATGCTGCAAAGAAAATAGGACCGGCTCGAAACATCGGATTAGTAAAAGGTGGTAAAATGGAGATAGCTAAAATAATTATCAAATTTAAGGATGTGAATCAATGAAGCTTAAACTTATTTTAATATCGTTTTTAGTAGTTTTACTGGGCCTATCATTTTGGTTTACCTTCAATTATATCCGTAACAAAGGGACACTAAAAATTGAGATTTATAACAAAACGTCCGAAGCAATTGGTGATTTAAAATTTACTTATCAGAAAAACGATAAAGACATTGTTATTTCAGGTATTCCCGCTGAGTCATACTTAAAGCTCATTTTTAAACCCCAGGAAACACTTCCCCTTGCTGGTAGTGGCGAAAATGCCATGTGGTTAAGCTATCAAGATAAGAACGGTGAAAAACATAAGGAAGTCATATTCGGCTATTTTGAAAGAGGTTATCACGGAAAAGCTTTGATCAAAATTACCAAGGTTGAACCGGATGGCGTCATTAAATTTGAAATCAAGAGTGATGTAAAGAATTGAGATTAGGCAAAGACAGGTATGATCCGGGGTCGACCCCGATACAAAATGAAATGGGGGAAGATCCGTGATCAAAGCATGGGGCATTATGTTCAAGCCCTAATTGCAGTAATTTCCAGTAGGATAATTGTCCCAAACACCTATAATAGTCCAAAATCATTCGTAAACAAGCGACTTCGCAGCACTTGGCCTCCTAATTTTTAATTTCTTCATGATTGGGGAATCCGGAATTGTCATGCTTCCAATTTACGATTTGGGAGTAGAAAGGGACTTTCTTCATAGGCTGAGGGACCTCTTTTATGATAATAACCCTTGGGTACTCTTGCTACCGGCTAAATCCATTCTGTACTTTATAAGCCAAAGCTGAAATTGTTTGGTGATCAATTTCTGTAAATTCATGTTGTTCAAGCAAACTGATAATACCACTCATAACAAATGAAACAGTACAGCGGTATATTTTGTTGTTTCGCTCGTTAACATCGGATTTTTCCAATACCTTCTCAATCATCAACTGCTTCAATTTGCAGGAACTAAATGCCAGACTTGGAGATTTAAGAAACGGCATGTAAAGGTCTTTATTCCTGTCAAACAGCTCGATGATATCTTCTAAGATAATCTCAAAATTTTTAATGATGCCTTCAAAGTTGTAGGGGGCAATCACTTTGCTGAATTCATCAACAATTGTATCCCGCAAGCAGTCGGCGCAATCATAGATATCTTGATAATGCAAATAAAAGGTGCTTTTATTAATATCGGCGGTCTCACAGAGGCTTTTTACGGTAATATTCTCCATGCTTTTTTCGGATAACAGCTTTGCAAAAGAAAGTTGAATGGCCTGCTTGGTTTTTTTAATCCGGCGATCTTCCATCGTTGGGCTCCTTTAATAGACATCTTGACTCAATCGGTTGAATTATAGACTTTTGGCTCTATATTGCTGGTTGCTTGCCAATAAACCGGATAATATAATAGACTTGTGTCTAGAATTAAATTGTAATTGATTAAGCGAAACGTGTCAAGAATTATCGGACTAAAGGAGAAATAATATGAAAGATGCATTTTTGGAAGGGAAAATTGCCGGAATTCAACTGAAAAATAGGATAATCCGTTCAGCGACCCATGAAGGCCTGGCGGATGAAGCCGGGAACCCTACCGCAGCGCTAATCAAAAAATATGAAGAGTTAGCTAAGGGAGAGGTAGGGGCGATCATTACAGGCTATGCGGCAGTGATGCAAAATGGAAAATCACCGCTGCTTAACATGTTAATGATTGACAAGAACGAAAATATTCCGCATTATAAGGAACTCACCGATCGTGTTCACCAGTATAATACTGCAATTTTTTTACAGGTAACTCATTGCGGCAGACAGACGTTTTCAAGGGTGACAGGTATGCCTACGGTGGCTCCGTCGCCGCTCAAAGACAAATTATACAATGAAGATATACCGCAGGAGGTAACAAATTTTGAAATCGATGAGATTGTTAACAATTTTGTGAGTGGGATCGTGCGAGCGAAAAAAGCGGGTTTTGACGGCGTTCAACTTCAACTTTCCCATGGATATTTGCTGTCATCGTTTTTGTCACCGCATATGAATAAGCGGCATGATCAATGGGGCGGGAGCACTGAAAACCGTTTTCGAATTGTCAAGGAGATTATGGAAAGGGCTCGGGAGAAAGTCGCTGATTATCCGATTTTAGCTAAAATGAATGGTCATGAGAAATCAAAAGATGGCCTCAAACTGGAGGAAGCGATCGTAATTGCCGGTAATCTTGAAAAAGCGAGCTGTGATGCAATTGAAGTATCCTGCGGTATTGCTGAGGAGGGATTTGTAGCTACTCGAGGGGGATTTCCATTTGCCATGATTGCCCGACACAATCATTTAATGAAGAAAATTCCCAAGATGCTTCATCCTTTGGTTAAACCTATATTAAAGCGTTCATTTGGAAGCCCGGAGCCAAGATATTTATATAATCTAGGCAGTGCAGCCGAAATCAGAAGACATGTGAAAATTCCCGTGATTGTTGTAGGAGGTATTCGCAGGCTAGAAGATATTCAAAATGTGATTCAAAAGGAACAATGTGATTTTATCTCAATGTCCCGGCCATTCATCATTGAGCCGGCGATTGTAAGAAAATTTAAGGAAAATAAGCAACAACAGTCAAGGTGTATTGATTGTAATTATTGTCAAATCGGAGTAGAAAAAACTCCAGTTCGATGCTATTACGGGAAAATGTAAAGGCTGGTAAAAGTTTTAGTGCTCAAAGAGCATAAATTATCAACGGTTGTAAAATTTAAATTCAATGAAATGGAGTTATCAAAATGAGCAAAAAAATAGTGGATAAACTGAATAATATATCCCCATTACCGGAGCCGACAGTACTGGTTACCGTAAAAACGGACGATAAAAGTCCCAATATTATTACCATCGCTTGGACCGGCGTTTTTAGCTATCATCCGAATATTGTTTACATCGCGGTGCATCCTGCTAGATATTCCAATGCGATGGTAAGAGAGTCAATGGAATATGTGATCAATATTCCTTCGGAAAATATCGCTAAAGCAGTTGATTACTGCGGGATTGTGTCGGGGAAAAATGTAAACAAATTTTTGGAGACCGGATTAACTCCGATACCGGCAAGTATCGTAAAAGCTCCCTTAATAAAGGAATGTCTGATTAATATGGAGTGTAAGGTAAAAGATATTTTGAATTATGGCAGCCATGACATATTTGTCGGGGAAATGGTTGCGGTTCATTATGATGAAGCAGTGCTCAACGAAGATGAAAGTCCAGATGCGGCAAAAATAAAACCCTATGGTTATACATTGGGAGAATACCGCGCTATGGGAGAGAAACTGGGAGTAGCGGGCTATAGTAAAAGGGGGAGGGAAAAATAGTAAAAATTAGAACCGGATCGTTGCCGGTCACAAAATTTACAACAGCCCTTGGTGTAAGCCAATCCGGATAAACAATCCCAGGCTCACAACGAAAAGAATGATGAAAACGGCCCAATAATCTTTGGCATTGAATGATAGGTCATGAAAATTGGTCCAGGTTTTGGCGTAACCAAAACCTCGATTTAACATGGATACGCTAAGCGCATCGGCCATCAAGATAGAGTTGATGATTAATGGGATCATGATGGGAATCTGGGCCTTAAACCCTGCGATAATGTTTTTGTTATTTACATAAGCGCCACGGGCCTTTTGAGCATCCAAGATCAAGTCTTTTTTCCGGCTAAGCGTCGGAATGAAGCGAATGGCAGTGGTAATCAGAAAAGTAACCTCATAGGATACATGGATTTTTTGTAATAGTTGAATCAATTCTTCCAACGGGGATGTAAACATTAGCAATGATGAGGCGATAACCATCATCGCTATCCGGATCAAAAAGGTTAACCCCAACAAAACACTTCCCCGGTAGAGATGAAAACAAGGGAATATGTTTACAAATATCTCGCGATCCACTGGTAGCTGAAACCGTCCTTTAGAAGTCATCAATGCTGTGAACAGCATAATGAATATCAGTAAGGGGATTAATGGGGCCAGCAGATTTTTGATGCTTTTTCCGGACTGTTTCGCAGTCAATACCAAAAAGAACAGCAGGAAAGCCGGCAATAAGTTATATAAAGGGTCATCAAATAGAAAAGTCAGAACCATGATCCCGCAAAAACCACTGATTTTAGTGCGAATATCGAAATGATGAATCCAAGACCCCTGTAAATTGGTTGTTAGCATGATTAATCCTCAAGTTCGCTGATAAGTTTCCTAGTTAATTCTTTTTCATCCAGAAAGATCTCCGGCAAACCGCTGGCTCTTAGCTGTGCCGACAGTCTTACCACTGCCGGAGAAATAATGCTGGCTGCTGCGAGCATAGCGAAATCAGCGAAGATCGTTTTTGGGGAGCCTTCGGCTAACAAAGTCCCCTGCTTCATCACTATAACGTTACTCGCATAGCGGGCCACCAGATCCATATCATGAGTAATCATAATGATGGTGCTTCCTTGTTGATGCAGTTTTTTTAGAAAACCCATCAATTTTTGAACTCCTCTCCAGTCCAGTCCGGTAGTGGGTTCATCAATGACCAGTATTTTAGGCTTTAGTACTAGAATCGAAGCGAGGGCAACTCGTTGCCGTTCCCCCTTTCCCAGCTTAAACGGATGAATATGCCGGTATGGTTCTAACTCTAGTAATTGCAGGACCTGTTCAATCCTAGCTTTCTTCTCCAAATCCGACAGACTGGTATGCAAAAGCCCATATTCCAATTCTTTTTCAATGGAAACACAGAAAAGTTGGTGGTCCGGATTTTGAAAAACATAACCAACTATCTGCGCCAACTTGGCGGTATCAACTGAAGCGGTATTCATTCCGTCGATGAAAACTTTGCCATACTTAGGTTTTAGTAAACCGTTGAAATGTTTAGCCAAAGTGGTTTTTCCGGCTCCATTAGGGCCGATGATGGCTACAAATTGGCCTTGAAGGACCTTTAGGTTGATATTGTGCAATCCGTTACCATTCTTAGAGCTAAATTGGTAGCTCAGATTCTCCACCTGAATGATTACCGGGGCAGAGCAATCCGGTTTGGGAGAGTTTGCAGACAAGGAAGCACCTTCTGGGATGACTTTCTTTTCGAATCGATGTTTTCCGGCTGAGCTTAACAACTTTTGGATCATTTTTACGCAGGAGGATAAATCCAGCGGTATTTGACTATAGGAAATCCATTCCTTTTGATAAAATTCCCAGCCAATTTGGGTAAGGGGTAGTGGTTTGATGCCAAACCGGTCTAACAGCGTAAGGTCGCGAAAAAGGTCAGTAGCATTGCCCTGCCAGGCAATGCTGCCTTGAACGAGTATGATGACTTCATCGGCCTGCCCGATGATATCTTCCGCTAAATGCTCAGTTACCAGGACGGTTAAATGCTGTTCTCTGCGTAAGGCGGCGATGAATTGGTATATGGCGTACCTTCCGGTCGGGTCCAGTTCGGAAGCGGGTTCATCTAAAACCAGGACATCGGGCTTCAGGACCAAGATTCCGGCAATGGCCAGCCTTTGTTTTTCACCGCCGGATAATTCGGCGGTATTTCGGTCTTGGTATCCATCCAGGCCGACTTTTTTTAAGGCTTCGGTAACCCGAGCTTTAATTTCCGCAGCGGGCACCAGAAAATTGCGTAATCCAAAAGCGGTATCGTCAAATACCGTAATCCCAAAGATTTGCGTCTCCGGATCTTGTAAAACGAGACCAATATTACGGGCTAATGTCTGGACCCGGTATTCCCGGAGGTTTAACCCGGCGACGACCAGCTCCCCGGTTAATTCACCGCCGAACAGTTGGGGAATTAGGCCGTTTAAACACATACTGAGCGTGGTTTTTCCCGCGCCGGTAGACCCCATAATCAATGTAAGCTTTCCGGTTTTTACAGTGAAGGTAATTTCGGAAAGACTTTGAATTTTGGAGTTCGGATAGCGGTAAGATACATTTTGTAAATCAATTGTTTTTTCCATGGTTGTTCAGATTGAACCAGCAATCTTTCCTTATATTAATTCACTTCGTTTGACGGCTTTAAAAGCAATTGCGGTAATAATAACATTGATGGCGGAGCCCAGGACCAGAAATGGCATTGTCCCGAGGACGGCTCCCCAGCCACCCATCGGTAGCATGATTAATGATGAGAGGATGCCATTTAAAAAGATGGCTGCAATTGCGGCTGCTATTAATCCAACTTTCCGGTTTACCCAGCGGAAGACCAGCGCCCAAAGGGCCATCAGAGCGGCTATCAAGATGTGCATTGGGATTCCCAGTGGGAAACCAACTACGGCAGAGGTCAATAAATGTCCCACTGCAATCACGCTAGTACCTTCCAGATATCCAAAGGCAATGGCGGCAAAGAATCCGGGTGCGGCATCTAAACCAATGGTCCCTACGGGGCTCGGGATTTTGATTAATGCGCCGACTGCGCTTAAGGCGATAAAGATAGCAATTAGAGCAAGGGACTTTACATGATGCAAGGCGGGTTTGCTTTTTTGTCTATCTGGTTTTGAAATTAGGCTATTCATTATTATAAGTTCTCCTTTAGTAAATCGATTTTAGGATTAGACTATCCGGCCCAGCTTGGTACAGGGGACGGAATTGAAAACAGAGCAATCAATAGGCGCTGCGGCAGTAAAAATCAAACAGGTGGATGGGCCTGCTGACTTTTCGATGTCAATGGAGGCCTCGGACTCCAGGATAAAATCCCTGAGAATATTGGCACTTAATAATCCGGCTTCTCCCAGGATACCTTTGGAACCGACTGGAATAATATCGTGAATTGCCGCTGTCTGAAGGAGTTTTTGCAGCTGACTGTTATTGACAATTTCCGGGTCGCCGGGGCCCTCAATCTCATTTCCTACCTTGGGTAGACCCATACAATACAAAAGATCGCCCGGCAAGGATGTAGCGACTCGCAAACTGTTTTGGCAGCAGCCCACCACGGTTACGCCCAAACTTGTTTGGCGGGTGGGAAAGTTTTTTTCGGTACTGATAGCAACCGGTATATTTTTTAGGCTGAAAGCGGCCAATTCATCATAAACGCCTTGTAAGATTTGGGCTCCGGTTGGCTCCGGTTCGTTGCCAATCGCTGCAGTTATTAGTTGCGGAACCGCCCCGACCGTGATAACCTCAAGCAGAGCAACTCGGGTGGTGAATCTGCCGGCAACATCCGCTGGAACTTTAACGATATCGAATTCCTTCGAGCCGACTGCGCTACATGAATCACAAGCCGCAACTAAATAATTTCCGGCGCTGGGTATGACTTCAATATCACGACCTTTAAATCCCATGCTGGAACCCTCTTTCAAGTAAAAATAAAAAAGTTCATGGCCTCCTTTAAATAAAAAGGAAAGGCCATGAACTTTGCCATCATTCATGCAACTTGTAAAATTACAAGTGATTTCAGATTACAGGCAGGTCTCCTGGCTTGGAATCATCGCTTTTACATGCCTTCCCGGTTTCCCAGTGGTT
>DNPQ01000515.1:0-1993 GCA_003501335.1 Bacillota bacterium | reverse complement strand
AAAGCTCCTCGATACAGTGGCGGGTCCGCCCGGGATTTTGACACCCGGTTCCCTATTCTCCTAAGATGGGTGACTATCCCATCAGGCACCTGTAAACAAATTATTCTTAAATTTATAAATCACAACTATTTTACAATGAAATTTGTTGGATTACAATCCCATATGAAGTGAAAAAGCTGTAATTCATTAAGAAATTTAACCTTAATTGGTTACGCCGATCAATAAAGAGATACGATATGATATAAGTATTTGTGTGTTCGACGACATTACGTAGGTATCTCATTGCCATTAGATTACTTTTTTTTAGAGAGACTCTCCAATATTATTTGAAAATTAATGTTGATCCGGGGTTGCTAATTCGAAGACTCCGTATCACCATCTTCCTCCTCATCATCAGAAACTGAAGGACTTTCGGTGACTTCCGGATTATTATCGATTGCCGGAGCCGGATATCTTTGTAACATTTTTACGGCAAAATAGTTGTTGGGAAATGGCAGAGAGGTTACGATTTTTTCCATTTCTGCGTGATTCATGGTTTTTTCTTTGCCACGCAGGGATTTGTTTAATAATACGGCAGTCACTATGTCTTCCTGGGCTTTACGAGTGGCAACTCTCTCGATCCAGCCGCTTTTGGTTCGGTTTTCACCAGTGGCCCGAATCCACCTGCCTTTTTCATCATTAATTGCCACAATATTTAACATTTCAAAACTACTGTTGGTTTCAGAAAGTAAATCGGGGCGTTTATAGATTTTAACTATTCGGTGTACTACGGCAACATATGCTTCTTTAGTCTAAGAATACAATATTAACATTTATCTAGATTACGCTAAAAGCACCAGCCGGAGTTTTCGCGCCTGGACGTGTCGTACGTTGACTTGTATCAACTGACCAAGGTCGAGGACGTTTTTCAGGGCTTGTTTTGGTTTAAGCAGAATGAATATACCAGATCTTCAGTTATGACAGCATCGGCAGTTATAACCAGGCGAGCGCCATGAACAAAAGAAAAGTAAAGAGGTCGAGAAGGGTTATAATATTTTGAGAATATGACGATAAATATACATAACCATGTTCTCAGTAATTGTTATATTACATTTTCGTATTGATTGCTGAACAATTGATTGACTTTAAAGGATAAGTTTCACCCATAACGAATGATTTCTATAATTCTATAAGAGGTGTGTTTCTTTATTATGCGCCAATTTCGACGATGTTTGTGGTTGCTTGGATTGGTTTTAATTATCATGCTTGTATTGCCTTTATTGGCTAAGGCTGCAACAATTACTGATCCCGGGCTGTTAAAGCAGATGATTCAAAAAACCGAGCAGGAAATATCCAAGCAAAAAAAAAGGGAGAAATCAGTATTAAACAACTTATTCACCCAGCAACATAAGTTAAGCGAATTGCAGGATAATTATCAACATACCAAACAAGCATTGGGAGTTGCAGAAAATAAAGTCAATTTAACGCGGCAAGAACTCTCTGAACTCCAAAATAATTTTGACATTTTGGAGTCTAGTCTTAGGGATAAACAGAATTTGTTAAATAGGCGTCTGATTGCGATCTATAAGAGCGGCCCCCAAACTTATTGGGATCTAGTATTTGTGTCGAAAAATTTTGCTGATTTCATCTCCAAATTCGATATGCTCGCGTATTTCGTGAAAGATGATTTGCGAAGAATTGATAATATTAAACAAACCCAAACTTTGGTTAGTCAACAAACGATCGTAATAAAGAATAAAAAGGCACAAGTAGAATCGGAATATAATCAAACGTTGGAATTACAAAATCAATTGGCTAAAGAACAGCAAAAAGTGACGGTTCAAGTCGGCTCTACCAAACAGGAACTCAACGATGTCCAATCAAATCGGCATAAGCTTGAAAAAGCTCTTCAAGAGTTTGAGGAGACTTCACGGGAAATCGAAGCGGAGATTCGCCGGAAAGAGAAGTCGAATCAGGTTAAAGCCTTGGGAACAGGGAATTTAATTTGGCCGGT
>DNPQ01000149.1 GCA_003501335.1 Bacillota bacterium | reverse complement strand
CAAAATATCGTTATTGACATTTTCTATTATTCAATTTACAATAAATTACATAAGCTTAAAGGTGCCGATCGGTAATCGATCAGAGAATAGGGAACGGGGTGAGAATCCCCGACGAACCCATCGCCGTATACGGAGAGTGAACCTTCAAAATGCCACTGGGCAAAGTCCCGGGAAGGCGAAGGTAAGCGAAGACACGTAAGCCGGAAGACCTGCCTTAAGGTATCAAATATTGAAGTGGATAATGGTAAAGTCTGCGAGTATAGCTATATGCTGTATTTGCGGGCTTTTTTTATTCACCAAAGGGGAGTGAATCATTTTTTCATTTATCAACATTCAAATAGCAAAAAAGAATTATCAAATAGGAGGTTATCATGAAACTCGAGGAAATTTCGGAGAAAATTAAGGGGCTTGATAGCACCGCAATGGATGCCGCCCGCACTTTACAGGACAGTTTGGTAAAACCTGCCGGTAGCCTTGGCGTGCTTGAAAGCATCAGCATTCAAATGGCGGGAATTACAGGCAAGGTGAAAAGCAACATTGATAAAAAAGTTCACTTTGTTTTTGGTGCAGACAATGGTATTTATGAGGAAGGCGTATCCGCAGCACCGCAATTTTTCACCAACTTTTTGATGAAAGGCTATGCTTCCGGTAAGAAATGCGGAATAAACGTTCTTTGTGAATACAACAAGGTTGATTTAAAGCTTGTTGATATGGGCGTTATTGGCGAAATTGACTATCCCAATATTCTCAATAAAAAGTTGATGCCAAACGGTACCCATAACTTTTGCAAGGAAAGGTCAATGAGCCGGGATATCGCTTTCAAAGCGATAGAAGTTGGCTTTGAACTTGTAAAGCTGGCCTGCGATGAAGGCTATGATATTATCGGTACCGGCGAGGTTGGTATGGGCAATACCTCTACGGCAGCTGCCTGCATCATGGCGGCACTCGATAGTACCGATACGGAAAAGGCAATTGGCAGAGGCGGCGGGCTCACCGACGAAGCCTATGAAAACAAAAAGCGTGTGATTTCGCAAGCTTTGGCAATGCACAAACCTAACGCAGAGGATATTGTAGATATTATTTCAAAGGTTGGCGGGCTTGACATTGCTGCTATGACCGGTGTATTTATTGGCGCAGCATATTATCGCAAACCTGTTATTATTGACGGTGTAATCTCCATTGCTGCTGCACTACTCGCCTATAAATTTAACTCACTTACAAAAGAGTTTATGTTTCCTTCACACATATCCGAAGAGCCGGCATACAAGCTTGCAGTCGAAGCCATGGAACTGAAACCCATACTTAATCTCGGAATGAGGCTTGGTGAAGGAACGGGCTGCCCGATAGCCATGGGAGTTATCGGCAATGCAATGGCTATTATCAATACCATGAGTACTTTTGAAGAAGTAAATATGGATATTGAATATCGTAAAGGCATAAAGGCATAAAGGCATAAAGGCATAAAGGCTCAAAAAAAGGCTGCGATTTTGAGTTGCAGCCTCAGAACGCTGACAGAGTCATTCGAAAGGGAGATTTTTCAGGAGTCTACGTGATTTTGTGTACATGAAGTCAAGTTACTTTTTGATTTATTTTGACGTTCAATTGTCGTTCTAGACTCTTGATTTAATTCGATTAGAAAATAGTAACATATTAATTTTAACAGGACTTTTTCAATAAATCCGACTAGAAAACATTGGAAAATATCGTACGGGGCCAGGTTCAAATCCTGTCGCCCTGACCATTTAAAAATCATTGATTCGAGGACTTTTAGCCGTCGAATTTTTTATTTGCGTATAGGGAAGCAGTAAAGTTTCTATGAAGGCTGGTAGGCATAAGTTACATCGAATGAATGAAAAAAGCCAGATTTAACTGGTTTTTAGTTTCATATTTATATTGACTGCCTTTGTCATGTTTTTTTACGTTTTCCCCGTGCATGGCTGGCGTAACATATGAATGAGTATTTTTGTATTTCTATATCGGCAAAGAGCCACCACATTCCTTAAACATTATAATAAGCTCTAACTCATGGTTGGATAAGAGAGGATAATAGAAAAGCGTTTCCTAATTATTTTTTAGAGTCATTTCATCTTCAATTTTAATATAATCTTTAACAACTAAATCAAATTTACATTCTGAACATAAGGATTCATCATAATCCAAGACAAAATGACAATTAGGACATTCGATCATGTTCTTCGTTGCTTTTAAAGCATTCTCCATCATGAAAGCCTCCTTCTTTAATAAAAGCATACAAAAAAACAACCTAATTTAGGTAACCTGGCAATCATGGCTTTCGCTTTAGATCCATGGCTTTGCGTCTCCAGCTTTCACTGGATTTGCTAGTATCAATTATGTTGTTACCAAGAGTAATTTTACTACGTAATGCGTAATGTTACAATCGTTGAAACACAATTTTAATGAAAATAAACTTAGGTTTACTTTACTATGTTTTTTTATGCCAACCATGTTAAATCACAATCAATTAATATTACTTAAAAGTACTTGAATTGATGACGATAATTACTTATAATGAAATGGAGGTGAGCGATTATTTATCAGGAAGAAAGACTGTACCGGATTCTGGAGCGCTTGGAAAAAAGCGAGTCAATGACTGTTAACGATATTTGCGATATCTTTCAGGTTTCCCGGGATACTGCCCGCAGAGATATCGTTAAATTGACGGAGCAGGGTGCCGTAGTCCGGACTCACGGTGGTATTGCACTTCCTAAATTCGTTCAGAAATTTCATCACTATGTAGAACGTCAAAACAACGAATTGGAAGTGAAACAAAGGCTGGCTGAGTGTGCCGCCACTTATATTCAGGATAATGAACTCATCTATTTGGATGTTTCCACTACAGTGAAGTGTATGATCCCTCATCTGCATGTCAAATCGCTCAAAGTGGTTACCCAATCTCTGGATAATGCGTGGTTGCTCATGGAGAATGAAAGGATTCAGACCTATCTTTTGGGTGGCCTGATTTCCTGTGAAACCCGCCATATGATGAGTTATGACGCTCTTCGAAAGCTAGCGGATTACCGGTTTACCAAAGTTTTTTTGAGTGCAGTCGGTATGAACCAGGAAGGCATTTATTATTATCATGAAGATGATGTTCATCTGAAACGGGAATTAACCAAACGGGCGGAACAAGTGATTTTGATTCTGGATCACACCAAGTTTGACAAGTGTTCTTTTTTTAAGGTATTGGATTTTGAGTCCATCGACATGATGATTACGGATCGGGCGCCATCGCCGGAATTACAGGACAAGATAGAAAATGCGGGAGTTCAATTGATCATATTACCCCAGCCAGAGGACGCTAATGTATGAATGTGTGATTTTTGATGTTGACGGCACTTTACTGGATACGGAAAAGGCCACGCTGTTATCTTTGCAAAAGCTGCTTTGGGAAGAAACTTCGACCCTTTATCCTGTGCAAGAGTTATCGTTTGTCATGGGCTTGACAGGGGTTGAGTCTTTGCGGCGATTAGGGGTTAAAAATGCCGAGGCCGCTAATGAACGTTGGAATCGTTATATAAAGGATTATTATCATTTAGTCAAGGTTTTTGAAGATATTGATGTGGTACTCCAGGAACTCATCCATCGGGGGCTTAAGACGGGAATCGTAACTTCGCGAACGGGGCAAGAATTGAATAAAGACTTAGGTCTTTTTCAGCTTGGTAAGTATTTTCCGTATGCAGTGTGCTCCGATGATGTCCTGAAGCCGAAACCGGATCCGGAACCGATTTTGAAATTTGTGGAAGTGGCCCAGGTCCATCCGCAGCGGACGATTTATATTGGAGACACGCTCAATGATTTATTGGCTGCCCGGGGTGCCGGAGTTGATTTCGGGCTAGCGGTGTGGGGTTCTGGATGCGGCAAATTACCAGGCTCCAAGTACCGGTTTACCAGTCCTCGGGAGATTAAGGATGTTGTTTTGGTCGAATGATTGTGGAAACAATGGGGATTCAAATCCTGCGTTTTTTAGCACCTTAGCCGGTGGTGGGGAGTTCCCCTTTAAAGTGAATCATTTGAAATCGTTTTTATGTTTAGGCACTGGAGTCAGCGTAACCTTGCGAGTTGGGCGTGATGACTTTGGTGTCTTATTTTATGATGGGTGATTTTATCGCATTTGAATTTTTAAAATTATACTTCATTTGCCAGTCTAATCAATAAAGAGTGACGGTTTATCCTTAATAAATTCATTCCGGGTTAAGCAATTTAGTTAGCCCGGAATGAATCAGAGGAAGCTTTGTTTAAGGATTCGACGGTTACCCTACGGATTAAGTTGCCGCCCCAATTTTACTTCCAGCATTCTACCCGGCCGGAGAGGTCGGAAATGCTCCTTAGATTGTTATCGCTGAGGTAATTGGAAATTCCGTCAATGATCTGAATCGGTGCGAAAGGATCGGAAAAGAGAGCGGATCCTACTTCCACGGCTTTAGCGCCGGCAAGCAACATTTCAGCGGCATCCTGCCATCTGCTGATGCCGCCGATGCCAATTACCGGTATTTTTACGGCATTGGCCGCCTGCCAGACCATGCGCAAAGCGAGAGGGAAGATAGCCCGGCCCGATAGGCCTCCGGTATTGGATTTAAGAAGCGGATGCCTTGTTTGGATGTCGATTCGCATGCCGAAAACAGTACCAATCAGTGAAACAGCATCGGCTCCTTCTGCTTCTGCCGCTTTGGCAAGATCGGGAATCTGTGTCAGATGCGGCGGCAGCTTGACGATAAGGCTTTTTGTACAAGCTATCCGGACCTTTTTGACGACGGACTCAACGCTTTTGGCATCTACTCCAAAAGAAAGGCCGCTATTTTCTATATTGGCTGCCGCTAGATTAATCTCGATCATATCTGCACAGCTTTCTGAGACGAGCCCGGCTATCCGGGCGAAATCGTCGGCTGTTCCTGCTGCCACATTGGCGATCACCACCGTTCCACTGCCGTTAAGCTGTGGAAGTGCCTCATGTAGCAATATTTCAAGGCCAGGATTGGGCATGCCGGTATTACTTAACACGCCTGCCGGCGTTTCCGCGATCCGCGGTGTTGGGCTGCCATCCTTTGGGACCGGTGTGGTACCGTTGAGTGTCACACCGCCCAGTTGGCTCAGGGGATAAAAACGTTCATATTCTTTACCGTATCCGAAAAATCCGCTAGCTATAATCACTGGGTTTTTGAACTCCACACCTGCTATATTTACTTTTAAATCCGGCATTTAAAACACCACCCTTTCTGCTTCGAAAACCGGCCCGTCGGAACAGACGCGTGATTGAACCGTGCCACCCTCTGGCCGTTTTGTTCTGCAGACGCAGACATGACAGGCTCCCACACCACAACCCATTTTTTCTTCCATCAACACCTGACAGCGAATCTTTTCACGAGCGGCGATGGACGCCACTGCTTTCAGCATGGGGAGGGGCCCGCAGGCATAAAGTATATCGGGATGCCGCCGGGCTAGAAGTTCTTCCAAGGAATCGGTAACAAGGCCTTTCCGGCCCTGACTACCATCATCGGTCATCACCGTGGCATTGACACCATGATTTTGAAAATCATCCCGTAAGGCAACTTGACTATCCGTTTGAAAACCCAGAATTGCTTCGGCATTGGAGCCGTAGCTTTTTGCTGCCTCCAATAGCGGCGGTACGCCTAAGCCGCCACCGACAAATACAGCTTTCTTGCCGGGCAGTAATTCAAATCCATTGCCCAAGGGTCCCAGCAGATCAATCCAATCACCTTCGCCAATTTGACTAAGTTTTTTGGTACCGTCGCCACGAATGCCGAAAACCAAACGGAGAATACCACTGTTCCGGTCGGCTTCGCAGACGGCAATCGGCCGCCGGAGTGGAAAGCCTTCCACGCGAATCAGGATAAACTGTCCGGCTTTAGCCGTATTAGCAATTACAGGACAGCGTACATACAAATCATAAAGTTTTTCCGCCAGTAAACTGATTTTAACGATCGGGAATGAACCTTGAATCATAGTCATTTAAAAGCCTCCCTGATGTTTACGGTTATCTTCTAACTTCAATGGCCGTATGAGACAAAATACTTTTGAAGCCCAATCATTTGAAAAGAAACAAAAACAGCGGTGTCAGAATAAAGATACCTGCGAAGCCGACGATGCCGAGCACAATCGGTCGAATTCCTTCTTTGCGAAAATCGTTGATTTTAAGATTGAGACCGATAGCGATCATGGAGGCAGCAAGCAGCCATTGACTTACATAAAGGAGTACGCTGACCACTGCCTTGGGAATGATTCCCAAGGAGTTGAGAATGCTAACCCCTAAAAAACCCAGTACAAAAAGGGGAAACTGTACCTTCACACGGCCGCCGGTCTTTTTGCGTTCTTCTGCATTAATGATTAGATCTAATACCACAATGACGGGTACTAATAGAATGACCCGCCCGAGCTTTGTGATCAGCGCGTTGCTGGCGTATGATGCAGGCAGGACGGAACCTGCCGCCACTACATGGGCGATTTCCTCCAGGGACACACCCATCATTCCACTGAGTTGGTGAAGATTCATGTGATGCAAAAGCAGTGGAGTAAGGAATATGTAACAAGTGGCGAACACCGTCCCCAGGATCGCAACGATAGATACACTAACGCCCTGTTTAGCCTTACTGGCCTTGTTGATACTTGCTGCCGCCATAATGGCTGCAGCCCCACAGATAGCAGTCCCTACGGAAACAAGAAAACCCGTTTCTTTATCCACGCCAAGCTTACGGCTTAGGAAAAACATTACACAGAGGATGAAACTGATCATGACAGCGTCCGCGATTAGAATGTTGGCGCCACCATGTAGGATGTCCATAATATTAAGGCGGAAACCCATCAGAATAATGCCTGCCCGCAGATAATACTTAGCCGAGAAATCAAGTCCCGGGTTCCAGGTTGCTTTGGGACGGAAGATCAACGTTAGAATTAACCCCAGTAAAATGCCGATAATCATCGGGCCGGCAACTTTAAGGCCCGGCAGGCCGGAAAGAAGTATGGCGATATAGCCGAGGATCATGACTAAAATGAGGACTCCCGCAAAGGTATTGCTTGTTTGGTTGGTAGTTTGGTTGGTTTGTAATTCCATGTTTCGTCTCCTTGTTGCATTTATTAACTCATAGTGCTTATAATAGCTTGTAAGTAGTTATATGTAAAATACTATTATATCTATGAACAATATAAGTAAAAGACTATGAATGGAGATGATGATATGACTCTCCGTGATTTAGAGGTATTTTCCGCTGTTTGCGACACGAACAGCATTACGGCAGCTGCGGAACAACTTCATATTTCGCAGCCATCGGCCAGCCAGGTGATAGCCGATATCGAAAAAGAATATGGCGTCCGCCTCTTTGAACGCTTCTCAAAAAAGCTTTATATTACCGAGACCGGCCGTTTATTGCAAGATTATGCCAGACATATCTTGTTTTCCTTTCATGATATGGAAGATAGACTGCGGGGTTCGGGTATTATGCATACGATCCATGTAGGCGCAAGCGTAACGATAGGAACTTGTCTGCTTAGTATCATCACCCAAAATTTCAACCGGATTCAACCGGATATCCGGATCGAAGCAGTGGTTGACAACACCAGTATTATTGAGAATCAGATTTTGAAAAACGATCTTGACTTGGGGTTGGTGGAAGGAAATGTTCACCATCCGAAGATTGTGACCACTCCTTTTATGGATGACGAATTGGTGCTGGTCTGTGGAAAATCGCATCCTTTCTACGGAAGGAAGGTCATTGGGAAAAAAGAACTTGCGAATCTGGATTTTATTATTCGAGAGGAAGGCAGCGGCACCAGGGAATTGTTCGTCAGTGTTATGAACGCCAATGGCATTTCCTGGGCTGCTAATTGGGTCTGTAATAACGCAGAAGGTATTAAAAATGCCGTCGCTGCTGGAATTGGGGTTACAGTAATTTCCCGGATGTTGGTCGGCAAGGAAACGGCAGCCGGAGAACTTTACATTTTAAAAATCGATGGAATTGAATTTAAACGCAAGTTCAATATTATTTATCATTGTAATAAATATCTAACGGATCCGATACGTCAATTGATTGACAGTTGTATACTGTAAGCATTTTGGTACACTTTCGCACTTTTTAGGCACCTTTCGTCGCTAAAAAGATGTTATAATTTTATTGTTTAAAGAAATTTCAACCCGCTACCGTATAGGAAGAGCTGGGTTTTTTACGTATGTCATCCCGTAAAGCCACAGAGGACATGGAGATCGCAGAGTCAATTCAGTAACCGTTAAAATTTATTTTTTAAACCATTATCACTATCCGATAGGTAAAGTTTCCTCTCGTTTGACTTTGAAACATATCGATTTAAATAGGAGCTTGTTGCATTTTTTATTGCGATACGATCATAAGTTTTTAAAAATTCATTTCATTGTCAAAGTGATAGACATATATTGAAATAAAAAGGAGGTATTAGATAATGCCCCTCACAAAATTCAAAGATAAATTACCTATACCTGGAATTCTCAAACCCAAATATCAAGATAAGCAAATAACTTATTATGAAATCAAAATGATTCAAACAACCCAGTCTCTTCATAGTGAACTTCCGGATACATTAATCTGGGGATATAATGGAACCTATCCCGGTCCCGTGATCGAAGCATGGAAGGACGAGAAAGTATTGATCAAATGGCAAAATGAGCTTCCTGCCAAGCACTTTCTCCCTGTCGATAAAACATTGCATGGTGCCATGGATGCTCCTGAAGTCCGTACCGTAACACATCTGCATGGTGCCAAAGTCAAGCCGGAAAGTGACGGGTACCCCGAAGCTTGGTTTACCAAAGATTATAAAGAAACAGGACCTTCTTTTGCCCATCAGACGTATTGTTACCCCAATCATCAGCATGCTGCAACCCTTTGGTATCACGATCATGCTTTAGGAATCACCCGGCTCAATGTTTATGCGGGGTTAGCGGGTTTTTATTTGATTCGTGACAAGTTTGAAAAAGTATTGGATCTTCCTGAAGGCGAGTATGAAATACCACTGTTAATTCAAGACCGTTCCTTTAATTCGGACGGGTACTGTTCTATCCCAGTCAACCGCAACCGCCGGTTTCCGGCGTTAATCCGTCCATTACTCCCGGAGTAGACGGTGATACTATTTTAGTGAATGGAAAGGTTTGGCCCTATTTAGCAGTGGAACCACGTAAATACCGTTTCAGGATATTAAACGGGTCCAACCATCGGTTTTATAGAATGAAAATCGAAACCGGACTGCCCATTTACCAGATTGGAACGGATGGTGGCTTTTTAGAAACGCCCGTGAAGCTCAATGAATTGATTTTGGCACCAGCAGAACGGGCTGATGTGATTATTGATTTTTCCAAGTGTAACGAAAAGAATTTGGATTTGCTCAATGACGCCCCGAGTCCTTTCCCAAGCGGAACGCCGGTTGATCCGGAGACTACCGGACGAATTATGCAATTTCGGGTAATCCTTCCACTGCCTTGTAAAGACAGAAGCTACATTCCAGAGAGCCTTTATCCGGTGCTCCCCCTCACCGAATGCCTGGCCAAGGTAGAACGGAATATGAATCTGGTGGTACAAACAGATCAGTATGGACGGTTGTTATTTTTATTAAACGGGAAGATGTGGGATGAGGCGGTCACGGAAACGCCGAAACTAGGTAAGATCGAAATCTGGAACTTAATCAATTCCGGATTTGCGGCCCATCCCATCCATTTGCATTTGATCCAGTTTCAAATTTTGAATAGGCAGCCTTTTGACATTCAGGTCTTCAATCAAACCCAAAAAATTAAATTTACCGGGCCGCCAATATTGCCCGAACCCAATGAACGAGGATGGAAAGATACGGTTCGGAGTACTCCTGGAGAAGTGACACGAATTATTGTCCGTTTTGAACCTTATACAGGTCGCTATGTTTGGCATTGCCATCTTCTTGAGCATGAAGACTATGACATGATGAGGCCGATCGATGTTTTGGATTAATTGAAGGAAATATTAAAATGAATTCAAAGGGAAGAGCAAATCAAG
>DNPQ01000062.1 GCA_003501335.1 Bacillota bacterium | reverse complement strand
TGAAGACGTCAAACAACCGTTAAGCGTTTTTCAGTCCAAATTGGTCCTCTGGGGTTTAATCCATAACGGCTATGCAGTCGTAGGCGATGATCCGGGTTCCAACCAAAATACCTGGATCGTTAAAGCCGGAGATACGGTGGCGGGGGAGAAGATCGTTTCAGTGGGAGTGCGATATATTATTGTACAGAATCAGAGCGGGGAAGGAAAAGTGGAGATGCGAGAGTGAATTTAACTTAAATCTCTAGGTTGTCGACTTCAATAAATCCATCGGGACAAAAAATGAAGCTTAACTTAAAAAGTTAGGCTCTTTTTTTGAAGTGGACCTTTAAAAACAAGATAAATTTGAAGTAAAAATTCTTTGATTAGGATTTGGGTTTTGGCAAAATGGCATGAAGAAACAAGCCTTCAAAGTGAGGAGGAGATCGGATTTTAGAATTCACTTTTCTTCAAGCGACTTTGTGGTAATTATGATACAACCCGCCCAGAATAGGCTCGGAAATCAAAGATGTTTTATTAATCAATGTTTTCGTTCGTTTTACCGAAGAAAGCGGGGTCTGCCGCCCAATTCCTTGATGAGTCCGGTGAGGGTTGTAATAATGATCAATATATTTTTTAAGCAAATATTCAAGATGCTTTTCATTCATAGGAATAATATGATCAAGCAGTTCCCGGCGGAGGATGCCAACGGTTCTTTCGCAGATCCCGTTCTGCCAGGGTGAATGAAATCCTGTGCGAACGGATCTAATTTTGGTGTTTGCCAGAAAGGCCTGTAAATCATTACTGACAAAAATACTATCATTGTCATGAATTAGATATTCCGGTTGCATTCCGAAAGACGTTGTTTCCCGGAGTTGCTGGGCGACCCAGGCGGAAGTAGGATGGGAAGTGATTGCAAAATGCTTAATCACTCTGCGATCATGGCTGACGATCATTAGGACGTACAACACTTTAAAGCATAATGTGGGGACTGTCAGGAAATCCTTCGCCCAAATGCCTTGCTGGTGATTGGTGAGAAAGGTCTTCCAAGATTGAAGAGACTTCTTGCTTGGTGGTTTTTTGATGGAGGGAAGATATTTGGCAATGGTATTCGGGGCTGGCACATCGGTTATACCAAGATTCAGCAGTTGATCGTGAATCCGTTCGGGAGACCAGAGCGGGTTTTCTTTATGAATGCGTTGAATCAAGGCAATAGTAGTTTGCGATATTTTCGGTCTGCCGCGATGTCTGGATTTCCAAAGCCAATAAAGCCGGAAAGCTTTATGATGCCAGCTAATGACGGTTTCCGGTTTGACGATCATCAAAGCCGATTTCCAGTCAGGCCAGAGTTTCGAGATAAAAACCCATAGTTGGCGGAAAGCCGGAGTTGGGCGTGGTTTAGGGAGTTTGTGATTGATGCTCTGTTGTTGATAAAGGGATAATTGGCTGCGGAGAGCGATGATTTCGATATCTTTGGCAAGATCGGACATGAAAGCAATCCTGGCAAAACAGCAAATAAATTGGCACCAGTCCCGAAAAAAAACAAAAATCGATTTGAAATGAATCATCATAGCAAAATGATAACATAAAGAATATTTAGTCGGCTGGATATTGGGTAATCAAATTATTTTGTTCTATACTTATGCAGCAAATATGCCGTAAATTGTTTTAGCTCTATGATAGCATCTTTCGGAAGACTATTTATTGGAGTATTTGTACAATAAACTGAATTGATTTCAGCCGGAAACGGGAGGTTAGTACGGCCAAGAATATAATCAGTTGTAGTCTGAAAAAGATCAGCCAATTTAATAAGGGTTTCACAGTCGGGTTCTACAATATCTTTTTCATAATTACTGATTTTTTGCTGTGACGAATGGATAAACTCAGCGAGTTGTTGCTGGGTTAATTTTTTTTCTTCTCTAAGAAACTTTAATCGTTCTCCGATCATTGATAATAAAACCTCCATGTTTATATTACTATGTTTCTTTGTTAAAGATTGTAAAATACCTAAAAATTTTGTAATTATTAATTGATAAACCAAATAAATAGGTATATATTATATATGAATACAAAAAGATTAGGTAAAAATTTTTATTGAAAGGAAATGTTTATATGCTCAGACGTTACTCTCAAATCTTACGGGACGCCATAAGTGATCGAACCATCGAAGCCGAGACAGAGCTGTTGACCAAGGAACCGCGCTATCGGGAGTTAAATGTGAAACTCTGTGAACTGCTGGACACTATCGAGCGGAACTTGCCTCCTGAAATGCAACATCTTATCTTTGAGCTGGATAATCTTATGACGGAACAAGGCACCTTAGAGACCCGGACCATGTATGAGCAGGGATTGAATGACAGGTTCAATTTGGAAAGGTTTTGGATAAAGATACTGGGAATGCGGAGCAAAAAGTCCGGGAAAGAAGAAAGTAAAAACAGGTTTTACTAAACCTTTAAAAGCCTTTCTCTGTGAACTCTGTGTCTCTGTGACCTAAATGCTTTTTGGCCACAGAGACACAGAGTTCACAGAGGTAAAACAGCGCGAACGTGACAGTTATTTTGCGCCGACCAGCAAAGCTACCTTCCTGAATGACTTTGCCAAGATGCTGCGGATATATCAGGAAGCGGCATCGCGGACGGAAGAATTCCAATATGATGCCGATGGCAACCGCACCTACCAGCGGGTGACCCTGATTCAGAGCAAGGATTACAGTTCTTCCTATTATGCCAACACCGACCGCTTAAAGACGGACGGCAAATATGCTTTTGTTTATGATGATGCAGGAAATTTGGTTAAAAAAGGGAACAAGTTCAGTATTAATGGCGACGCCGTTACCTTTACCGGAACATCCGGGGATGGAGTCGAGTACTGGCAATATACATACGATCTATTAAATAGATTAACAGAGGTCACTAAAACCGGCGTGGTTGTATCGGATTACGAGTACAGCCCGGACGGCCTCCGGGAAGTCAAACGCGGTAGTAAAGGGACCATCCATTACGTGTTTGAAGGCACGGAACCGATCTTTGAAAAGAATATTACTAGCGGGAAGATTAAGTCTTACGTCTATGTCTTGGGTAAGCATCTGGCAAGGGTGGACGGAGTCATCGGCGATACGAACGCCAAAGTTTATTACTATCATACCGACTATTTGGGCTCGGTGCGGGTCATCACCGACCAGAACGGCAAAGTGGTATTTAGCGCCGACTATCTGGCATTCGGTACGAAGTATGCCAGCAACGGCGACTTTGACGAGACCCACGGGTTTACCGGGAAAGATTACGATAGCGATACCGGGTTGTATTACTTTAACGCCAGGTGGTATGACCCGGATTTAGGCAGATTTATCAGTGAAGATCCGGCGGCGGACCCCAATAACCCGAACCTTTACAGTTATTGCGGAAATAACGGTGTAATTCGGAGCGATCCGACGGGACAATGCTGGGTTGCCTTTGCGGTGGCAGTAATTATTGGGGCAGTGGTTGGAGCTGTTGACGCCTATGCCAATGGTGGAAATCCTTTAATTGGTGCTTTTGTAGGGGCAGTAGCCGGAGCAGTTGGCTATTGTTGCGGGGCATTGTGTGGACCGGCCTTGGCAGCTACTTTAACGCCAATAGGAGCGGCAGTCGTTGGTGGGGCGTTGAGTGGTGGCATCATGGCAGCACTGATGGGTGAAAATGTTTGGTCTGGAGTCAGAACGGGAGCGATCAGTGGTGCAATCTACATTTCCCACTTTGTGAAGCTATTTATTTTTAGCTTTTGTTTATGGGGATGCTGCTACAGGGTGAATATATTGAATATAAAATGAACCAAACCCCCAGGCTAATCAGTGTCCGGGGGTTATATTTAGTTAAATATAGTTGAAATAGTGACTTCAACGGGGCAAGCTGTTGAAACTACTTTATGCCCATTATTATCATATGGAACCGTATTTGTTTGGCCTTCGGGGTAGGATGGACAACTTCCTTTAAACAATTTAGTTATAATACTGGACATATATATTTATTTTCCTTTATTCTTTCGTTGCATGCCCTATTATAACACCGATTTTGGGAACTAACCTACGCAGAGCTCCTAAGGAAATCTTCTCGAAATCTTTTAACTCCTTTTCGACCTTCGATCAACCTAGTTTTTCTTTTAAGAGATATCGACTTATCCCTAAAAAATTCTCATACAGCAACATAATTTCGAAGCAGGATAAACCCAAATCAGTTAGTATAATGTACTCTATGAAAGTCTGATGATGAGGTAGTTATTTTGAAAATCAAGTCACAATTTATGCTTTATGGAGTTTTTATCGTTTTAATACCCATGCTGGTTTCGACATTTGTGGCAACCAGTTTGGTTTTGAATCAAAATGAAAAAGATGCTCGGGAGCGAATTGGCGAATCGACCAAAAGAATCACTCGCGAATTACAGTCGATCGAGGCTCAATATTCCGATAAGGGCCAAAAATTTGCTAAGACCGATAATATTGTGATGTATACCAATGTTCTTTATAAGTATCATTCTTATCTAACGGCTGATGGATACACAACAATCCAGAAGGCTATGGAGGTGGAGTTATCTAAGCTCAGAATCGGTTTAAATGTTGATGTTATTGAAGTATTTGATGCCGATGATAATATTCTGGCAAGAAACTCTTCAACTACCAGTACTGATAACACCAATCCTTATCCTCAAATTAAAATAAGCCATCGACATGTTCTTAACCATGTCAAACAGGACACCATTGAATACCTGTTGCAAGATGGTCAATTTATTCTTAAATCATCGTCGATTATTAGTAAAAGAGGGCGTACCCTTGGTTATCTTGTCTTAACAAGATACCTTAATTCGAACTTTTTAAAAGAAGTTTCTATCGCCAATGGTACGGATGTAGCCTTTTTTATGAATAAACGCTTTCTGGACGGCACCGTCAAAAAATTTACCATCCAGCAGATCCAAATTTACCATCCGATTCAACTTAAAATTGGTCATAACCCATATAGGTTTATCTTTTCACCCATTTATCAAAAACGGCCGGTTATATTTTATGTGGCAGTTGGAACATCTTCATTAGGAACCATGCAAAAAATCGCGCAAACCCGAAATATTTTAATTGGAGTTGCTTTGTTTGCTATTTTGTTAGCGTTGATTTTTGCTTATTTTTGGTCCGGCAAGACGGTGGCTCCACTGTTGCGATTAGTTAGCGCAGTTAAGGCCATCGGACAAGGTGATTTGGGACATAAAATCCAAGTTGAGAGTGCGAATGAAATTGGATTATTAGCCGCCGAGTTTAATAAAATGACGATTTCATTGAAAGATAGTCATGGGCAATTAGAAGCAGCCAATCGAAACCTGTTTGATATGAAAGAATATATTTCCAATATTGTCGATAGTATGACCATGAGTATTGTAGTTATCGATAAAGAATATCGTATCACCGTCATCAATTTGGAATTTGAGAAAACTATCGGCAAGCACCGTAATGAAGTCATTGGTTCGCTGGTGGGCGAGATAATAGAACTCTCTGGTGAAAATCAAAGCCTTCAAGATCATTTGCAAGTAGTGATGGCAAGCTCGGAAACAAAAATCTTAACCAAAATTTATTGTCGGGTCGGAAGAGAGAATATGATTAGTAATTTGCGTCTATCGCCATTGTTGGAAGGCGAAAAAGAACTAGTGGGCGCGGTAATCATTGTGGAAGATATTTCGGCCCGGGTTAATCTGGAAGAAGAGTTAGCCCTGTCGCAAAGATTGGCGGCTATTGGAAAATTAGCCGCTGGACTAGCCCATGAAATCAACAATCCGCTCGGCATCATCTTGAATTATATTGAAATTTGCCAAATGGATGAGAAAGATGAAAAAGTTAAAAATTATCTCGCTAAAATTACTTCTGAAACCGAACGAATCGCAGAAATTATTCGGCAGTTGCTGGAATTCTCCCGCCAATCGGAGACCAAATTCAAAGCGGTTGATCTAATAGAAATTATTGATGATACAATTGATCTAATCGAATATAAGCTTCGTAAAGAAGGCATTCAACTTCGAAGGCATTATTTTCCAGACGTAGCTACAGTCGTAGCCGATAAAAGCCGGCTTAAACAAGTTTTCTTAAATATAATTTTAAACGCGCTTCAGGCAATGCAACAGGGTGGCTCCTTAACAATCACTTTGGATGAATCCGAAGATGGTCAAGAATTTATCTTATCCTTCACAGATTCAGGGAAGGGAATAGCCAGGCAAAATTTAGATAAAGTTTTTGATCCCTTCTTTTCAACCAAAGAGATTGGCGAGGGGACGGGGTTGGGCCTTTCGGTAAGCTACGGTATCATTCAAGAACATGGAGGCTCAATCGAGGTAGTGAGTAAGGAAGGAAGAGGATCGACCTTTACTATCCGGCTCAAAAAAATATCAACTTTAGAGGAAGGTGAAATAGATGTCTAAGCGCCCAATTATTTTAATCGTTGATGATGAAGAGGGGATGCGTGATAGTCTTTGCGAATTATTGGCCAGAGACGGTTATCGATTAATAACAGCAAATGATGGGTATCAGGCCTTAGAACAGATTCAGCGGAACCAGGTTGATCTGATTCTGCTTGATATTATGATGCCGGGTATGGATGGTATTGAGACATTGAAACAAATCCGTTCGAGCAATGAGCGAGCCCGGATTATTATGATTACGGGATATGGCACGATTGAGAGTGCAGTTAAAGCCATGAAATTTGGAGCCAATGACTATGTGACCAAACCTTTTGTTGTTAAAGATCTTCGCAAAACGATTAAGGAAAGCATAGAGCTGGCTCCATCAATGCCAAATTTGATGCGAGTTTCTGCCAAGTCCAAAATTGGAGACATAATTGGTGAAAGCACAGTCATGAAAAAAATATTTACATTACTGGGAAAAGTCATTCAAAATGAGGCCACGGTTTTAATCTTGGGTGAAAGTGGTACCGGGAAAGAATTGATTGCCAGGGCGATCTGTAAAGAGGGCCCTCGCAAAGATAAGCCGTTCATCAGTTTGAACTGCGCCGCGATTCCCGACAGTCTTTTGGAAAGTGAACTTTTCGGCTATGAAAAAGGGGCTTTCACTGGAGCTGTCAACCGGAAAATCGGAAAATTTGAGCAAGCCAGTGAGGGAACTATTTTTTTAGATGAGATCGGTGATATGAATATCGCTACCCAAGCCAAAATTTTACGGGTCTTGGAAGAACGCGAGGTCGTCCGCATTGGCGGTATGGAATCAATCAAAGTTAATGTCCGGGTCATTGCAGCTACCAATAAAAACCTTCCGGAGGAAGTTTCGAAAGGGACATTCCGGGAAGATCTTTATTATCGTTTGAATGTAGTGCCAATCACTTTGCCGCCTTTGCGGGAAAGAACAGAGGATATACCGCTTCTGATTCAACATTTTTTATTAAAATACAGTGAGGATTATAATAAACCTGTTAAAAACCTTTCTCCTTCCCTCCTGGAACGATTGAAGAATTATCCTTGGCCGGGGAATGTACGAGAATTGCGTAATATTATCGAAAGATTTGTGGTTCTGGGGGAGAAAGATTTTTATCCGGAAGAACATTTGAAGTTCCCGGATCCAATGCCAGAAGATAAAAATGAATCTAATATTGTAGCACTAAAGACAGTTCGAAGCAAATTTTCCTATGAACAAGAACGAGATATGGTCCGGGCAGCCCTGGAAAAAGCTCACTGGAATAAGAAAAAAGCTGCCGAAATGTTGGAAATCAGTAGAAAATCGTTGTACGAAAAGATGGCTAAATATGATTTAAAATAAGTTACAATCTGTTAACTTAAGGTGACAAAATGACTCTTTTTTTAATTTTAATCAGTGCTTGTTAAGCTGTGATTAAAAATGGGTAATGTCCTGATTGAATTGGCACGATTTTTGCTTTAACAATGGATTGTCCGGCCGGACAATATTTTAGATCATAATCAGGAGGGAAAAAGATGTTCAGAAAGTCATTCGTGTTATTAATGGTCCTTATGCTGGTGGTCGTTTCAGTATCTGCAGTTAGCTTCGGAGCCAAAAAGCCTGTTACGATTGGTGTCACTTTCATGACGATGGATAATCCATACTTTGTAGCCATGGAAAAAAATATTCGGGCTGAGCTGAAAAAAGTTGATCCAAGCGCCAAGCTTATTGTGGCAGATTCTCAGTTTAATTTGGCTAAGCAAATTTCTGATGTTGAAGATATGATTCAACAAAAAATTGATATCTTATTTTTAAATGCGGTTGATTCCAAGGCTATTGCGCCGGCAGTAGTTGCTGCCAATAAAGCAAATATCCCCGTGATTACTCTTGATGTTAATGCTGATGGTGGAAAAGTTACCACTTATATTGGTTCGGATAACTATTTGGCCGGAAAACTCGATGGAGAGTACATGGTGAAACGTTTAAAAGGCAAAGGAAATGTTGTAATTATTAATGGAACCCCGATTACTTCAATTATTCAACGGGTTCAGGGTGTTAAAGATGTCCTTGCCAAAAATCCTGGTATCAAAGTAGTTGCTGAGCAGAACGGTGAAACCAATGAAACTAAGTCTATGGAAATTATGGAGAACGTTCTTCAATCGCAACATAAAATTGATGCCGTATTCGGGGCAAATGATCCTACCGGTTTAGGCGCGTTGGCGGCAGTCGAAACCGCCGGACGTCAGAAAGAAATGTTTATTTTAGGTGTTGATGGTTCCCCCAATGGGGTTGATGCCATTAAGAAAGGAAAAGCATTTGTGGCGACTGCAGCCCAATTTCCTGGAGAAATCGGTCGGCAAGGTGTTCAAATCGCTTATAAAGTGTTAAAAGGGCAGAAAGTACCAAGCGAGATCAAAGTTAAAGTCCAGCTCATTACCAAAGATAATGCCGCTGGATTTAGTTGGTAATACTCGTTTAAAGAAGCTGTCTAAAAAAAGCAATGTAAATTGAAGGTGGCATCCACCCCAGCTTACTGGGGTGGATGGACTATCTCGAGATGAACATTCCTTTTCGGATAGCTTCTTTTCATTCGTAAGAGGAGGCGTTTCAAAATGCCTGAAATTATTTTGAAGATGGAAAATATCGTAAAAGATTTTCCAGGCGTACGAGCACTGAATCAAGTATCCCTTGAAGCACGGCGGGGTGAAGTTTTGGCGCTGATTGGAGAAAATGGGGCTGGAAAATCAACTTTAATGAAAGTTCTTTCCGGAGTTATTACACCTGATCAGGGAGATATCTTTTTTAAGGGCAGTAAAGTTCAAATTAAATCTCCACAGCATGCTCAGGAATTGGGGATTAGCATTATTCACCAAGAATTTAATTTGATCCCCTATTTAAGCGCGGCTGAAAATATATTTTTTGGAAAAGAGCCTTGCCGGAAAGTGCAAGGATTCATTAATTGGCGCGAACTATATAAAAAAAGCACTGATTTACTCAAAGAGCTGGAAATCGATTTGGATATCAAAACCCCGGTCAGTAAACTAAGTGTGGCTTATCAGCAAATGGTTGAAATCACGAAGGCACTATCTACCAATGCCGATGTAATCATAATGGATGAACCTTCTGCAACTCTAACCCAGCATGAAATTGACAATCTGTTTCGAATTATCCGTTCTTTAACCCAAAAGGGTGTCACCATTATTTATATCTCTCACCGGCTCGAAGAGTTGTTTGCTATTTCTGACAGGGTAACGGTTATGCGTGATGGTTGTACAATTAGCACAATGGAAACCCAAAATATTACTCGTAAACAATTGATTTCACTGATGGTAGGCAGGGAATTTCAGGATGAATTTCCTAAGCGGAAAAGCTCCCCGGGTATAGTGGCTTTGTCGGTTAAAGGCCTTTCCAATCATAAATTAAAAAGTGTGGACATGGAATTTCGTAGCGGTGAAGTTGTCGGCATTTCTGGATTGGTTGGTGCCGGAAGGACTGAATTTGCCAGGGCGATTTTTGGGGCTGATCCCATTCAATCCGGTAAAATTGAAGTATTTGGGAAAAAAGTAAATCTTAAATCACCAAAGGATGCGATTGGCGAGGGAATCGGATTAGTGCCGGAGGATCGCAAATTACAGGGCTTGATTTTAGGAATGAGTATTAAGGAAAATATTACGTATGCAGCCATGGAAAAGGTTATCAACGGATGTATTTTTAATTGGAGCCAAGAGCGCGAATACGCGAATCAATATGTGCGGGAGCTGAATATAAAAACGCCAGGTATATGGCAAAAAGCAATAAACCTTAGTGGCGGTAACCAACAAAAAGTGGTGCTTGCCAAATGGTTGTTTGTGGGAAGTAAAATACTTATTTTGGATGAACCGACCCGTGGAATTGATGTTGGTGCTAAAAGAGAAATTTATCAATTGATTAATAATTTAGCCGAACAAGGGATTGCCATTATTTTAATTTCTTCGGAATTAACAGAAATTCTTGGGATGAGCGATCGTATTTATGTGATGCATGAAGGCCGAGTATCAAAAATGTTATCTGGCAGCGGCATCACTGAGCAGCAAGTTTTAACTTATGCTACAGGAGGCGAGAACGAATGCAAGAACAATTTATGATTTCTTTCCGCGCCGGAATTAAAAGATTTTTAGGACGCCGTGAAACGGGTGCCTTCATTGCCTTGTTATTAATGAGCATTGCCCTTTCCTTTATTAGCAGTTTCTTTTTTACTTTTTCCAATATGATCAATGTCATCCGACAAGTGTCATTGAACGCAATCATTTCGGTGGGAATGACCTTGGTTATTTTAACCGGTGGGATTGATCTCTCTGTCGGTTCCGTGGTTGCCCTATCCGGAACGATATCTGCCAGTCTGATGGCTGGTGGTGTCAATATGTGGGTGGCCATTCTAATCGGTATTTTAATCGGTGCTGTAGCAGGATTAATCAATGGTTTAACGATTACTAAACTAAATGTACCGCCGATCATTACCACTTTAGCCATGATGACCGCTGCCAGGGGCATCGCCTTAGTTTATACAAACGGTTATCCCATCTCCAACCTCCCCGATTCGTTTGTTTTTTTAGGCCGCGGTTATTGGGGGCCGATACCTATACCAGGTATTATTATGGTTGTTATCTACATTTTGGGTTATATCCTTTTGACGCAAATGAAAGTAGGCCGCTATATTTATGGATTAGGAGGTAATGAAGAGGCAGTCCATTTATCAGGAATCAGTGTGACTCGAATTAAAATTTTAGTATATACGATTTGCGGTATCGTTTCTGCTGTCAGCGGCTTAATATTGGCTTCACGCTTAGATTCTGGTCAACCTTTGGCAGGTAGCGGATTTGAGATGGATGCCATCGCTGCAGTAATCATCGGTGGTGCCAGCATCAGCGGTGGCGAGGGTACAATGATTGGGACCATTATTGGTGCCTTAATCATGAATGTTTTGAATAATGGGCTGAACCTGATGAATGTAAATCCTTATAGTCAACAGATTGTTAAGGGAGTTGTATTAGCCGCAGCAGTAGCCATTAGGACCCATAAAACCAAGAAAAGTTGAGATTTTCTACATATTTTTGATTATTCATTTTGGACTGAAAGGATGGAAATGAAATATGTCTTTGACGAAAAAGCAATATGATGATGCCCAGCAACGGGCTTTGGAGTTATTCTACAAAGCTTCCATCATTTTGACAAATCAAGAAAAAGCGAATTTGGAAGTAGCGGATTTTGGACTGAATAAGCTGAATGAAATGGGCCTTGAAATTATAACTTATGTGAATACTGAGCGGTGTTGCGCTAAGGAAATGGTATTGTTTTCCAAACAGATTTGTCCAGAGCACTGTCATCCATCCATTGATGGGAACCCGGGCAAAGAAGAGACCTTCCGTTGCCGTTATGGTGAAGTCTATCTATATGTGGAAGGTGCTCCGACTTCTAAAATCAAAGCAATACTTCCCCAAGGGCATGAGAAATGGTTTACCGTTTTCCACGAATTGATTCTTCATCCGGGTGAGCAATATACACTTTCGCCCAATACTTTACATTGGTTTCAAGCTGGACCGAATGGGGCTGTTGTATCCGAATTTTCAACCAAAAGCAGAGATGAAAGTGATATCTTTACGGATCTGGGAATTAAAAGAATTCCGGAGATTCAGTAAGATAAAAGTTTGTTTCAAATTCTCTCCCTTCTTATCAGCAAGACTTTGCGAGCTTTCGCAAAGTCTTTTTGTATTATTTAAAATCCCGGTATTCCTTGGGAGTTACAAAAACTGTACTGGTAATATCAGTTAGATTAATATCATCATGATAATGTTCCTAATTGAAATAAACTATTGAGCCATATTTTAATATCTTCCATGGTTTCATAGATGAAAGGCCTGCTGAAAAAGGGGGTTTCATTATATCTGGGCCAATGAAACAAAGTTCGTACTTGCTTTGGGATTCGTTTTACCATTATAACTCGGCCTGATGGGGAACAATATCTGTTCATCATGTTTCAATGGATTATGGATAGCGTAAATCAGCAAGTATTATAAAATTTCCTGGAAATCTTTTAATCAATGGAATTATTTACTATAGCAAACGTTCTAAAGAAAAAAAGATATATTTAGAAATCAGATAATCAATTATAATAGGAGTAGAGTAGTTGGCTTTAACTTGGCAAGTTATTTTCGCTATTTTTAATGATGAATGTTTTGGCATTGAAAGAGCAACATGCATAAGAAAAAAATAAGATTATATTATTCATTTTAATAGCGGCTTTATTATTTTTAATCGCTCACTGTTTTTTTCATGGATTCCCAAGGGAAGATGGACATTGTTTATTATGTGAAATTTTAGCGATGGGTTTTATATATACTACGCTATATAAGCTGATATTGTTTTTTTACTCCGTAGCGGTATTCTTCAAATTCCCTCCATCCAATTCAGGAGTGTTTGGAGCCTTCCATTCCAATTACGAGCCCCCCATATTGTTCACATTTTGATTATTTTTTCATGGTATTTGTTTGATTTCTGTAGTCCTTTGTTTTGGGGAGCATCGATGGGACCTAAAATGATTTCATGGTATTGAAGCGGTCAAAGAAAGTGATGTTAACCATAAGTAGAGAACTTTGAAATCAATCATCATTTTCCGGATGTCCGATTTCATAAAATTAAAAGCTTGAGGGTAATAAATTTTTCATTTGAGGTGCAGCGATGGGACGGAACAAAATTATCAAAAATCTGGATTATAGTTTATTAGTTGTGGTTGGACTGCTGCTGCTGATTGGCTTAACAATGGTTTATAGTTCAACGCACTTAAAGTTTGCGGGTCACCCCGATTATTATCTTCTGCGGCAAATCACAGCGGTTGTACTGGGTTTAGGCGCCGGCTTTGTTTTGCTTTTTTACGATTATCGGGTTTCCGACCGGGTTAGTTATTTTTTATATGGGCTCAACCTGGTCATGCTATTGTTGGTTTTGTCTCCTTTGGGCCGCGAAGTCAATGGCGCCAAGAGTTGGTTGTTCTTTTTTCAGCCGGCGGAGATTTCCAAGATTATTTTAATCATCACTTTCGCGACTTATTTGGAAAAGAAAGAAAGCCTCAAATCGTTTGTTGATTTTATCGGGCCCTTTATTTATATGGGAATTCCTACCTTACTGATTATTGCTCAACCGAATTTGGGCACGGCTTTGGTTTT
>DNPQ01000423.1 GCA_003501335.1 Bacillota bacterium | reverse complement strand
GTAATCAAAGACATGCCTCAAAAACGGGTTCAAAGAGGGCGCGAGATTCGAAAATTTTTAAGGGGAATGGCTATTCCTATTGATTTACTAGTTTACACACCACAGGAAATCGAGGAATGGCATGATACCAAATCGGCGTTTATTACCCAGATAGTTGCTCAAGGTCAGGTTCTTTATGAATAGGAAATATTTATTGGTTAATGAATGGATTATTAGTAGAGAAGGAAAGTAATCTTGATAGCCTATATGAAACGGTTGAGATTTTGGAAGATTATGGCGTTGAAGTTCGTTATCCGGGTGATGGGACTCTACTTACAGAAGAAAATATGCATGAAGCCTATCAAGCAGCTTTGAAAATAAAAGAATTTATCAAATTAAAGGTAAATTAAGTAGAAACATTTGTATCGGTGGAACCCCGAAAATAGTAAAATTGAAGAACAAAAAAAGCAGCCTTTTGGCTGCTTTTTAATTTTTAATTTTGGTGCCCAGGACGGGGCACAATATGATGTGCCAGTTGGGATGCCCCAAAAAGCGGTAACATGTGACAAATAATATTGTATTAGTTGGTGTTTCAGTTTATTATCAATTGCGGGATGAATAACATGGCATAAGCAAAATGGAGGTTAAAATGGGAAACATTCGTAAAGACAAGTTGTATCTGGAAAAACCGATTTCTTTAATCAATCCTTAAAAAAACCAAATCAGCATATTTAATAATTCTATTATTTTTATTATCAAACTGTATTACAATGAAATTATCTATAATTCTATACCTACGAATTGGAATGCAGGCTAATTTCAGAACCTCACCAGCCTCTGTGATATTTTGTATGATATTGAAGAGTGGCAATTATAATTCATTGAAAAGAACTTTTTGGAAGTAATCTGACAAAAACGAATAAACGAATATATGAGCAAAATCTAATGGGAAGAAAATTGGCGGGAGAATCATTTCCAGTATTGGATATTCTACGAAATTGGATCCGGGGCAGTTTCCGGGTCAAATTGACGTTGGCTTTTTTCGGGGTAATCAGTTTAGCATTATTTATGATTAGTTTTATCTATTATCACCGGGCTAAAATTGAGATTGAACAAAATACCTATGCTAATATGGACCAATTAGCGGATCAAACAGTAACCACTATTCAAACATATATGGAAAATATCAAAAATTTAGCCTGGAGTTATTTTAGTGATTCAGATTTTCAGAATTTTATGGTAGAGATGAATGAAAAAGGGCAAACCAATTTTGATTTAGTTTATTATTATTTTAATAAAATAGCTACCAATGTAGTTTTCAATTCATTTATCGGAGCCATTGAAATTCGGGATTTCAAGGGTGAGCGTTTATCCACCGATATTAATGGAAGTCAAAATATAAGCCGGTTCTATAAAGATGAAGATATTAAAAATTATCAGTCGGCTTATCTTAATCATGGCTGGGCTATCTGGCTTCCGACCCACGCCATTCACAGGTTAAGACGGAATGAGATTTTCACACTCAGCTATTTTCAAGCGTTAAAAAAAATCAATATCGACGACCAGAAAGTGGTTGGGGTTATCCGGATTGATATGGCTGCCTCCGAATTGAAGAAGCGTTTGGGGCAAATGAAAATAAAAAGCCAGGGACATTTTTATTTGGTAAACCGCGAGGGCCGGATCATTATGGCAGAAAAAGATGATGATGTAGGAAGAATTTTACAGAGTGGGGCTCTGTTTCAGAAGTGCGCCGAAAGTCAGGAATCAGCCGGACACTTCATGTATTACCACCAGGGCCATCAATACCTGGGAGTTTATCATCGATTTCATGACTTAGATTGGATGCTGGTAGGATATATCCCTTTATCAGTCATCATGTCAGGTGTTACCAAAGCAGGGTGGGAAACTTTTATAATCGGTTTTTTATGTTTAGGCATTACTTTCCTGTTGGCTTTCTTTATTTTTAAGGGGGTCACCCGTCCCATTTATGACTTACATCAGGCCATGATTCGCTTGGGTCAGGGGCATTTTGATACAATAGTTCCGATCCAATCTGCTGATGAAATAGGTTTTTTAGGTAATCAATTTAATATCATGACGCAGGAAATTCAACGATTGATCTCCAAAATTTTCCAAACCGAATTGCTAAAGAAGCAAGCTGAAGTTAAAGCCCTCCAAGCACAAATCAATCCCCATTTTCTATATAATTCACTTGGAATGATCGATAGCCTTGCTACTTTAGAAGGTGAAAAGCAGATTAGTACAATTAGTCAAGCCCTTAGCAACATGTTTCGTTATAGTATTAGTGGTGGTCAATATGCAACTTTGGCAGAGGAAATATATCAAGTGGAACAATATCTGACCATTCAAAAATTTCGGTTTGAAGAGCGTCTATCTTATCAAATCTATATTGAAGCTAATTTGGACACTTTAAGGTTACCCAAATTGCTTTTACAACCGTTGGTAGAGAACGCTATCATCCATGGATTAGAAAAAAGGAAGGACAGAGGCTCCATTACTATTCGAGCTCAGATTATAGATTCCGATTGGGTAAAAATTACTGTATCCGATAACGGTATCGGCATGACTGAAATTGAACTGCAACGGATTCAAGACTTATTGTCGAGTGTGGAAAACGAGGATATGATGTCCAATCTTCAACTAGGATCAATTGGACTAGCCAATGTGGCACAGCGGATCAAACTTTTCAATAACGGCCGGCTGGAAATGAAAGTTTCAAGCGAATTTAGCCAGGGAACCATAGTTACTTTTCTATTACCCAAAAATTTGGGAGGCAATGAACATGTTTAAAGTCTTGATAGTAGAAGATGAAACTATCCTTCGTAAAGGATTAATCGGTAAGATTGATTGGAAACAATATCAGTTGGAATTGGCCGGAGAGGCAACCGATGGTAAGGAGGCTTTGATAAAGGTCGCTGAGTTAAACCCGGATATTGTACTTACGGATATTCGAATGCCGGAAATGGATGGGTTGCAATTTATTGCTAAAGCACAACCACAGCAGCCCCAGATTCGTTTCATTATCATCAGTGGATATAATGATTTTGATTACGCCAGACAAGCTTTGCGCCTGGGAGTCATTGATTATTTGTTAAAACCCATTTCAGCGGACGAACTTAATCAGGTGCTAGGTAATGTTCGTGATGAACTTTGCCTGGAAGGTCAAAAAATAGATTATCAATATTTTTTAGAAACCAATTATCAATCCTTTCAGGAAATGATCCATGATAGGGAATTAACTCATCTGATTTCAGGAACCGCAACGATCCAAGAATCGGAGAATATTCGACTGCTTTTTAAAGCTGAGCATTTATATCCCGAACATTTGCAGGTAATCGTTATCCAGATCGAACATTCCGGGGAAATGGATCCGCCCCAGGACATCAATGAAATGCTGGAACGAGGCAAGCAGATTATTGGAGACCATTTCACTAAACTTGAAACCTCTTCCGGTTTTGTTTTTAAACAAATGCACCGTTTCAGAGAACTGGTGACGTTATTAACTGCCAATATGGAGATGAGCCCGGCATTGATTCGGGAATGGGTTGAAAGTGCAGCCGCTGTTTTGAAGGTAACATTAGGGATGCCCGTTACAATAGGAATCGGCGCATCAGCTACTTATCAAACGGTTCATCAGTCCTATAACCAAGCACAATCGGCTGCCAGAAATAAAATATTGAAAGGCAATGGACAGATTTATGATTTTCAAGAAATCCAACATCTTCATACACCTGTTTCGCTTGATATTGAACAGGAACGGCTATTATTTAGTTTTTTGGATGCCGGTAACCTTGAGCAAATATTTAAATGGCTGGAAAGCCAGTTTGACAAGATGGTTACCTCGTCAAATTCGTTATATCAAGATTTGGAGTCATTCTGTATCCAAATCGTATTTTTATTCCGTAAGTACTTGAGAGGGAAAGCACCCTCTCCGGATTTGTTTTTTGAGGTTCAAGAAAATTGGAGCGATTTTTTTGGACAGCTCCATTCATGGACGGAAGCTTTGACCTATTTGCAACAGCAGGCAGAGTCAATTATCGGTTTGATTCAATCAGGGAAAGAATGGCATGGAGAAAGTATTGTCCTCGAAGTGAAGGATTATATCAACCAACATTACTATGAAAATATTTCATTGAATTGGGTAGCTGGACGTTATTTCATCCATCCCAACTATTTTTCCCAACGATTTAAAGAGATTTGTGGCGAAAGTTTTAAGGATTGTATCATCCGGGTTCGAATGGCTAAAGCTTTGGAATTGATTCACAACCCAGCAATAAGCATCGAACAAGTAGGTCAACTTGTCGGATATGAAGACCCGACGTATTTCAGTACCGTCTTTCGGAGAACCTATGGAGTTCCACCGTCCAAATTTCGCGAGAGTTATTAATAGGATTTTAAAAATCGAAAGGCTCAAGGTCAATGCTTTAGGCACTTAGAGTCAATTTTAAAAAGGCTATCTTTAATCTGTACCCCCTTACGAGATAGCCTTTTTTATGTTTTGCGATTGAGACTCAGAAAGTTAAAGAGTTGTAACGATTATGTAAAAAAGATTAAGAAATTCAAAGTGGAGTCTTAAGAAATTCCATTACCAAAAGAAATGATATGCAATAAGATTAGGTTATGAATAAAAAGGAGGCTTTGAAATGTTCGAAAGAAAAACATGGTTTCTGGTTGGGATGATGATCCTTCTAATTGGAACAAGCGGTGTTTGGGGAGCGTCGAAAATCGAGCTTACCTCCTGGGATATCGGCACCAATGACGGGGTGATTAAGCCGGTTTATGAAGCGCTGTGGGCTGAATTTGAAAAGGCCAATCCGGATATTGTAATTAAACATGTGGATAACCCTTCAACCAATTATCAACAAGTATTTACCACCGGCATGGCCGGCGGTAGCGGCCCGGATATTACCACCGCCACCAGTTATCCGATGATGCCCGGCTTTGTGAAACAGGGTTTTTGCCTTGATTTGACTTCCATGTGGAGGAAGTATAGTGACAGGAATCAGTTTCTGCCGTCATCCTTGGCTGCAGGTACCATTAACGGCAAAATATACGGCGTGCCTCACGATATGTATGTGATGGGGTTAATGTATAATAAGGATCGTTTTAAAGAAGCAGGCATAGATCCGGTCAATCCGCCTAAAAATTGGGCTGAGTTCGCCACTGCCGCCCAAAAATTGACCAATCGCGCCAAGCAACAATATGGCTATGCTTTATTGGGAATGGACTGGGGTGATTGGTTTTTCGAGTACTATGTCTGGCAGGCCGGCGGTGATCTGACGAAGAAGAATGCCGATGGCAGCTGTACTTTGCAATTCACTTCCAAATCTACCATAGCGGCATTACAGTATTACAAAGACTTGAAATGGAAATATAACTGCGTTCAGGACAATGTATTACAAGGCTTTGATGAAAACCGGACCGATTTCGTCCAAGGCAGGGCCGCTATGTCTTTGGCCGCCACCGACTGGTTCTCCTGGCTGGTCGGCGCCGGGATTGATTTAAACAAGATCGGGTTCACCCAAATACCTGCCGGGCCGTCCGGAAAATCACCCAGTCAAACCGGAGGCTCCTATTGGATCATCAATCCCACGATTTCCAAGGAAAAACAAGTGGCTGCTTTTAAATTCATTACTTTCATGTCTTCCAAACAAGCCTTGGAAAGAGTGTTAAAATATCAGGCGGATAACGGGATCATGCCGAATCTGTTATGCGTACGCCAGGATGTCGATCTTTCCAAATACCTTAAGGGAGTATCTGCGGATTTGGTCGGCGGCGTTCAAAAAGCGGCTGAAAAAACCCGGTTGGAATACTTCCTGAAAGGTCCCTTGAGTCCATATGTGGCGAAAATGATGCAGAAGGTTTTGACCGACAAGAATGCTGATCCAAAAGCCGCTGCTCTGGAAGCTCAAGTTGCGGCCCAAAAAGAAGTTGTTAATCATTATAATGCCAGCTTAAAGAAATAACAATACTAGTAAGGCTGAATGGGATTTTTTGGGTTTCGGATCCGGGGAATCCCATTCATTTACTCTTGCTAAAAATCACGGTTGACATGGCTTCCAGGGGAAGATAATCGGAAATTTGGAGCGGACGAAATGACGAATTTAGAAATCATTAGTAAGGATCTACTGAATCAACCCGAACGGAAAAAAAGGCGGATTCCTTGGATGGCGGTTTGGTTTCTAGCGCCTTCCATATTCTCTTTCTTGCTTTTCAAATATGTCCCGCTTTTTTATGCCTTTTTTATGTCGTTGTTTGAGTATCGGATTGTCAATCCGCCGGGCACATTTGTCGGCTTTCAAAATTATGCGTCCTTATTAACTTCGTCTTATTTTTGGGAGTGTTTCGGCAATGTGCTGGTTTTTTTCCTGCTTTATCTGGGAATGACTTTTTGGATTCCAATTATGATTGCTCTTTTTATCAATACCATCCGGCGCGGCAATAAACTTTTACGTATCCTGTACTTAATTCCTAGTGCAATCCCTGTAGTCTCCTGCTTAGTATTGTGGAAGTGGATGTATAATCCCGGATATGGCGTATTCAATTACTATTTGGCCAAAATCGGGCTTGGTCCTTTTCAATGGTTGAATGATCCGCTGTTTGCCAAAGTGGCGGTGGTGGCACCGAGCATGTTTGGACTGGCCGCCGGGTTCTCGATGGGCATGAATATGCTGATTTATTATTCCGCATTACAGAGTATTCCGGAAGAAATTCTGGAAGCCGCCAAGATAGACGGAGCTGGACCTTGGCAGCGGATTTTTAGGATTATATTACCCAATATCCGGTTTATTATCGGAATGCAATTCATCATTTTTGTTTCTTCGGTATTTCTAATGTTCGACCCGATGTTTGTAATGACGCAGGGTGGCCCGGTCAACAGCACCCGGGTGTTATCCCTGTTGATATACAACAAAGCTTTCGGATATGAAATGGATTACGGAATGGCGGGCGCCATATCTTGTGTGATGTTTCTGATGATTGCAGTTGTAACTTACATTCAATTGCATTTTTCAAGAAAAGGCAATCAAGGATAAAAGCCGGACTTTTATGCGGATCCTTGATCCGGCAGCTTAAAGCCTTTGTTTATATAAAATAACACCGGAGTTTAACCGGTAATTTCATGCCAACTAGACATGGAAAGGAAGATTATCATGAAACAGGCCGCGGTTCGTGAAAAAGGGGAACGAAGTCTGAAGTTCACCGCCTATTTGGTTACTGTCTTTTTTATTGTTGTCTCTTTATTTCCGTTATTCTGGATGATTAATTCATCATGGAAGGATAGTTTATCCTTAATCACTTATCCGCCGAAATGGCTGCCCAAAGCACCACAGGAAATAACGGTGGTCTTGAATTACGATATGGCAGCCGTCATGACGCGCAAAGCATTAGAAATTGATGCGATGAAAACGACCTGGTTTTCCTGGAAGAAATGCCAGAATGAGCCGATCGGGGAAATCCGGGTTATCGGTGTTCGCAATCATCGCCTGATCTATGAAGCCAACACCGTCTCCAGTAATTTTGCAGCTGGACGGCAGAATATCGTGCCCAATCAGTTTTTCTCCGACCAGCTCATGCGGATGAAGCTTTCAGAGATTAAAAAGAAGAGATATTCCGTATTTACCTGGTATGGTAATGCGGGCCCAGCATACCAACCGGTTAATGGCAATTCCGTAGGGTCGGAGGACACTCCGGCAAATAAAATCAGTACTTTTCTAAAGTCAGCAGTATGGTTATCCGGGGCAGTGATGCGGACAACCCAAAAAAATAATTACTGGCGACTTTTTGAGAATTATCGGGCGCTATGGCGGATCTCAGATGTATTGACCATTACCACTTACAGTTTTCAACATTTTTTTATGAATAGCATGATTGTTACTGTTTCGGTCATTATCGCACAATTGTTTTTCGGGGGACTCGCAGGTTACACCCTGTCCCATCTTTTAAGTAAAAGGTGGGCCAATATATGGCTGGTGTTTTTCATCGCCACGATTATGATTCCGGAAGTGGCTATTTTGGTCCCGCTTTATATAACCGTACAAAAACTTCACTTGACGGGTACTATGTGGGGGATCATCCTGCCGCATACTTCATGGGGTATTGTAATTTTTTTATTTAAAGGTTTTTTTGATCAGTTACCCCAGGATCTGATTCAGGCTGCCCGGATCGATGGCGCTACGGAATTTCAAATCTTTCATAAGCTGATTGTGCCGCTTTCCTTCCCGATTTTTGCCGTGGTTTCGGTGATGGTCTTTCTTCCGGTCTGGAACGAAATTCTGCTGCCGCTGATAATCGCCGGTGGAAATTCGGCAATCTGGACCATCCCGGTTTATACCAATGCGATTCAGCAATCCCAATTGATGGCGAGCAGTATGAATTTGGTGATGGCGCTGTTAGTGGTTTCTACGCTGCCGATGTTGCTGATTTTCATTTTCTGTCAGGGTTTAATCGAGAAGGGAATAGCCTGGACGGGCATGAAGGGTTAAACAATTAAGCTCAATCCCTAGTTAGACTTTATAATAGTTTTATGATGGTAAAGAAATGAATGATAGAGGATTGACACCCAGAGAAAGAGCAGTCGAACAGCCAACCGACCCATTTTTATTCTTTAATGTGCCTCGACGGATCGGGGTGGATGACTATCTAAAAAATACTTTCAACCAACAGCCATCCTGGCGGTATTTTCCCATGCACCCACGTGTATGATACTTCGATGCCTCAGCTTGACGAGCAGGCCGGGTATAGCCAGGGTGGATGACTACCTTGCTTAAATACTGTGTGAAGGGGGGAAGCGTATTTTTCGTAAGAGAGCCCTTTTCAAGAATAATTGAAAGGAGAAAATGTCGATTATGAAAAACAAAAAGAAAATCATTTTTTCGTTTTTAAGTGTTTCGATGTTCAGTGTATTGTTTTTACTTTCCAATACATGGGCTTCGGAAAACAATGCAACAGTGTATGTGGATTATGGCATGACCATCAATACGGAAACGCCTAACCTTTTTGGAATTTGCCACTACCCTCCCGAGAACCGCATAAGTGCGGTGATGCCGTTGATTCAGAATGCGGGATTTAATACTATCCGGTATGACTTTTATTATGAAAACATCATTCCCAGCAGTATTTGTCCTAGTTTGGATTATTATAAGGCAAATACCAACAACATTCAAGATCCGAATAGCTGGAACTGGAGCGGTTTGTTTTGGCTTACCGATGCATATAACCGTGGAATGAGGATAATGGCGATTAGTACCTATTGTCCCACCTGGCTCAGCTATAGTGGTACCAATACCGGAGTCCCTAAGGATTGGGACGTCTACCAGGATATCGTTAAGAAAGTATATCAAAAATATAAAAGTATGATCACCCGGGTAGAAATGTACAATGAGATCGACTATTTTCTGGATCTTACAAATAGCCCCTATAGCAGCAAAAACGTTGCCATCACAGACATGTATTATTATGCGGCAAGCGCCATTCGTTCCATAGATTCCAATGCAGTAATCGGGGGAATTGCACCTGCATATTACAATGAGCAACAACAATATGAAGAACTGCTCAGCAATTCAAGACTACAGCCCTCCTCAAATTTGTTCAACTTCTTTACTTACCATTCCTATTGCATGACTCCGCCTGGAGGTTGTAACAATTACCGGGATACATGCAAAGACCACGGCTATCCGTATACTATACCC
>DNPQ01000179.1:696-9697 GCA_003501335.1 Bacillota bacterium | reverse complement strand
AAATTATTACAAGATCTTTCAATGAACAAAGGGGTAACCGTATTTATATCCAGCCATATTTTGGGAGAAGTTGCCAAACTTGTCAACCGCATTGGGATCATCCATCAAGGCCGATTAGTACAGGAGGTTAATGTCAATAAATTAGATCAATTCCTTCATAAACGGCTTGTTCTAGGCGTCCGTGATATAGAAACAGTTCGTAAAAAAATTATTATGGAGGGATATTCAGTTGGTTTTACAGAAGAGGGTAATCTGGCATTGGCAGATGAAAAGGTTGTGAAGTATCCTGAAGGAATAGCAAGTATTTTAGTCTATTCGGGATTACCGCCGACATTACTTAAAATAGAGGTAGAAGACTTGGAATCCTATTTTTTTCGAATAATCGGAATGAAGGGAGAGAATGCGCAATGAAAAACATGCTTGCAGCTATTTGGAGTGAAAGTCTTAAAGTGCTACGTTCACAGGTGTTTTGGTTGACCTTTATATTTATTGCAATTATGCCTATTATGTTTGGACTTATGGGTTTTATTCAAAAAAATCCTGAGCTTGCCTATAGTATCGGTTCAATGGGTTCGGGTGTAACGCTTAATGGAATAGTCGATTGGACATCATATCTGGGAAAATTGTATCAAAGTGTTGCAGGAGGGGGAATGATTGGATTTGCATTTGTGGCAAGTTGGATCTTTGGCCGGGAATACACGGACAGAACAATCAAGGATTTGCTTGCTTTACCCATTTCACGTTCATGGATTGTTCTATCGAAATTCATTGTGATGTTTATTTGGTATATATTACTTTCATTGTTCATGTTTCTTATTGGACTTATCGTGGGAAGGGTAATTAACTTAGACGGATTGTCGGTTGAAATTTTGATGCCTGGCTTTTACAGATTTAGTGTAACAGCTATTATTACAATGATAATAAGCACTCCGGCCGCCTTCCTGGCCAACTATAGCCGGGGATATTCAGTTCCCATTGGGTTTGCAATACTGACTGTTATACATTTTATAGGCTTGGTGGGCCTTATGCCATATTATCCTTGGACGTTCCCGGGACTTTACCAACATGCTGGACATCTTATTACTGCCAGTTGGATTATTCTTGGATTCACAGGTGTTTTAGGATTATTGGGAACTTTTTCCTGGTGGAGATATAGTGCTCAAACCTAATTTGTGATTAGTACCTCTATTCTAAATGAATGGAGTGATGAATGATGAATAAAAACTTAAAAATTACTTTGGTATGGATGGCCGGGTTGTTTAGTTTCTACGGGATCTTTCCAATGACTATGGCGACGGAAGATATTTTATCCAAAGAAGCCTTGATTCAGGCAACAGCGAATTGTATCCGCGAAAGACAGGATACCATTGGCAAGTTTCAGTTTGTTGAAACCCAACACACAGTAATCCAGGTACAACAGGCACAACAGGACCGTAACCTGGTAATTGAAAAACGGGTCATTTTTGATGGTGTTAAAAAAATGAGTGAAGAATTTATTAAAGTTACTATCAACGACAGTCCGGTTGCACGGGAGAAGATTGGGATAATAGAAAGCCGTCTGCAGGGAATGTCCGGTTGTTGGCAGGAGGCGATGGCTCAAATAAATACGGATTTACTGAGCGGTAAAATGAGCGAGCAGATTACCGACTTAGGACAGGAGACTGTGAATGGCAAGTCCGTTTATGAATTAAAATTTATCCCGGTTGATTCGAAAAAGGTCAAGGAAGTTTATGTGGATGTCGATAAAACCGGGTTTGATATTTTAAGGATGGAGATTATCGGAAAGGCGGTGGGTGAGATCAAAGACAGCCGGACCGAAATTAATTGCCAAAGAAGCATCAAGGGATTTTATTTGCCGTCTTTGGTTAAAATCCAATCCCAAGTCGAAATGGGTTTTTTGATCAAAAATATTTCGGTGAAGCTAATCAGTGAAATCAAGTTGAATGATTACCAAACTCGATAGAAAAGTCGGGGAGGTTTAACTTAAAAAATATCTATATTAATGAATTCTAATGAACTCTGGAGTGGTGTTCAATAGCGATTAAGGGTTAAAATGTTTTTTTCAAACAAAAGAGTATGAAGTGATTTTTCGGCTTCTTCATACTCTTACCGTTTAAAGATAAGTCAAATGGCTTATAACTATTACTTATTGGTTTTGCGATCCATAATGATTTTATATTTTATTTTCCGGAATATTTTTAAAGCGCATAAAAATAACCGCTATCATCACAAAACAAATAGCCGGGCTGATCATGGCAATCCGGTTGTTCAGGTTTGCGGCAATCAAGCCCATCACTAAGGGAATGATAGCGCCGCCAAAACCGCCGAAGCCGATGAGTAAGGCATACACTGTTCCGGAATTTTCCGGATGATAGTTGCTGCCATATGAAAGGATCATAGGCCATTGACTGGAATAGGCAAGTCCCATCGCGGTTATCATCAGAAAAATCGCCATTTCATTTTGCATAAAGCCGGATAACACAGTTACTATAGTTGCCAGTGAGGCCAGCACGATCACAATTTTACGTGTGGAAAAGCGCAAAGCCAGACGGCCACAAATCAGTCTCCCGATGGACATGGCGCCCCAAAACACGGCCACGGTAATACTGGATTTGGTAGCCGTAAATTTGAGGTTTTGTTTACAAAATGTCGCCATCCAACCCCAGCCGCCAACCTCAGAGCCGGTATAGAGAACCATACAAAGACCGATGACTAGAAACTTCGGGTCACTGATGAGTTTGGTAAAACCGTTCCAGGAAATTTTGTCGGATTGTTTCAGGGGCGGCAATTTAGCATAGCAAAAGGCAATCGTGATCAGTAAAAATGCTCCTGCTAAAATATAATAGCATAATTGCCAGGGGAAACCATTACTTACTAAAACTCCGGCGCTAATCGGCCCGACAATAGCGCCCAAACCAAAAAATACTTGGGCCAGGTTTACATAAAAGATGGATCTTTCGGGGTTGACTTCAGCGATTAGAGAATTAATAGTTCCTTCGACGATACCTCCAAAACCGCCGAACAATATTATGGCGATAAAGGCCAGGGGAAAATTAGGCGCCAGAGGGAAGAGAACGAGAGATAAGGTGAATCCGGCTAAAGATATTGCTAATACTTTTTTTTTGCCCCAAAGATCCGCCAATATTCCTCCTATAATTAGGAAAACCGTAAACCCTAAAAAATTCGCAGTAAAGATGATTCCCGTCTGAGCCAGAGTCAGCGAAAAAGTTTTCGATATTTCGGTTAACAAGGGGCTCATGATGGTTAATACCATGGCAAAGAAGGCAATGATGATAAACAGCAAATTCGTGACAGCGTTGCGATGCTGCAAAGGTAAGCTCACCTCATTCCATATTCTGAAAAAGAAACTCTATCATTATATCATGTTTGAAGAATGCTAAGGTAAATTACGGTACTTCATAAATCGTATGAATCGATTAACGCTAGTCTTTCAACATTCTTCATTCATTCTTAGGGGAAATTAATATCAATTTTAGATATTGCAATGACACCTATGGCTGGTTATACTTATCATAGACAAATTTTTAAGCAAAATACACCTTAGCTTTGTACACGTATTCGATTATATTGAGTTGAAAGGAGACTCCAATGAACGATATTAAGGTAGAGATATGTGTCGGAACTCATTGCACCATGATGGGCGCTTTGAATATTATTGAATCGGTTGAGGATTTGCGCCGGGAGTATCAAAATATCTCTCTGGAAATTATCCAATGCATCAAGGACTGCTTGGGGGAAAAAGTGGCGCCAATTGTATTTATTAATGGCCAGAAAATTCAAAATGCCACCAATGAGGAAGTTTTGGCCAGGATTATGGAAGGTGTCAACGCATGAGGGGTATTTATACTTCAATCACCCAGATCCGCCGCCAGGTTTTTACTGAAGTGGCCCGTTTTGCGTTTGGTAATTTTGAGTATCATCAATTGGAAGAAATCCCTTATAAAATTTTACCGGGGGAAGTACCTCAGTACCGGGAAAGCATTTTTAAGGAACGGGCCATTGTCGGTGAGCGGCTGAGGCTTGCCATGGGGTTGCCCCTGCGTAAAGTGGATGAACATTCGGCTTTATCAGTGGGTGTAACGGATGTGGCCGTGCCGCATCGGGTTTTAAAGGCCCCGCTTGTTAATGTCATTCCTTTTGCCTGTGAGGCTTGTCCTACAACGGCCTTTTGGGTTACTGATAATTGCCGCAAGTGTTTAGCCCATCCTTGCGTCCATGTTTGTCCGGTTAAAGCGATTACTATTGGAGATGAACGGGCTCATATCGATGGAGAAAAGTGTATCCGGTGCGGTAAGTGTCGTGATATTTGCCCCTACAGTGCAATTGTTAAATATGAGCGGCCTTGTGCTGCTGCCTGCGGCGTCGATGCCATTGAAAGTGATTACTTGGGAAGGGCTAAAATTAATCAAGATAAGTGTGTATCCTGCGGCATGTGTATAGTTAGTTGTCCCTTTGGCGCTATTGCCGATAAATCTGAAATATTTCAATTGATTTTATCGTTAAAAAGCGGCCAAAAAATGTATGCAGCGATTGCGCCTTCATTTGTCGGCCAATTCGGACCTCTGGCTACACCGGAAATGGTGTTTCAGGCAATTAAACAATTGGGTTTTGCCGATGTGGTTGAAGTGGGACTTGGAGCCGATGTAGCTTCAGTTCATGAGGCCGAGGTTTTCCATGAGAAAGTTCCCGGAGTACAACCCTATTTAGGGACTTCTTGTTGCCCGTCCTGGGCGATGATGGTGGAAAAAAGATTTCCGGATCAATTCTCTTATATATCGTCTTCTCATACTCCGATGGTGGCTACGGCTCAATACATCAAAACCAATGATCCTGAAGCCAAAGTGGTATTTATCGGTCCGTGTATTTCGAAGAAGATTGAAGCCCTTGATGCGGATGTCCAAGAATATATCGATTTTGTGATCACTTTTGAAGAGTTGATGGGAATGTGGGTAGCAGCCGGGATTAATTTGACTGAGAATGAGAAGGTAAATACGATCGAAGATGCTTCAAGCTGCGGACGAGGCTATGCTTGTTCCAGCGGAGTGGCCGGCGCTATTTTGGAGAATATTCATCAATTGTATCCGGAACAAAAAATACAGGTAGACAAGGCAGACAGCCTTAAAAATTGTATAAAGATGATGACTTTAGCCAAAGCTGGTCAAAGAAATGGTTATCTATTGGAAGGCATGGCATGCCCCGGGGGTTGTGTGGGCGGACCCGGGACCTTATTGCCGACGCTTAAGGCTGAAAGCAAAGTAAAGGCATTTGCCGGGCAATCGCCTTATAAAACGGCTCTTGACAATCCGAAGGCAAATTCTTAAATTTTGAGATTTTTATGGGTAAGAATAGAAAAATATTTTTTATTTAGCGGATTCGTTTCATTTATAAATAGAGATCCCGGAATAAAATGTGCATAAGTGCATAAACAAACTTTAGGTCTGGTTATGGGAAAATTTAAAAATTCAGTAATTGGTTTATGGATGGCTGATTTATAATAAATTGTCGAAAGCCATATTTTATGCGGTAAATGGGAAACTTTGCAATGGGTTATTCATGATTCAAAGAGGATAAAAAAAGGATTAAAGTATATTAATATGCGCACAAGTTATCAATATGTCAACAAAAGTTATCCACACTGTGGATAACTTTGCCGGTGAAGTTCTTCAAAGTATTTAAAATTAAGAAGGTGGAGTCAGTGACGAAAAAAATTTTGTTATTATTTTTTGTGGGTATTTTGTGCTTATCCGTGAGGGGTCCGGTTTGGGCCGAGGGAGAAAACGATTTTTGGCTTGCTTGCAGCCAAGGAGATTACGGTAAGGCTGGAAATATTGCCAAAGAACTCAGCGCGAATAATCCGGCTTATTATGCACTGGCGGCAATTTGTTATCAAAATGGTTCAGAGTATGAACAATTTCGAATTTATCATAATAAATTTCAAAAATTGAGTACTCCCGATAATTTAAAAGCGCTTTTTGCAGAGAGGCAAACGATAAACCCGGACGATCCGCAATTGCTTTTGCTTCAGGGATCGGCTGCAATCATACTTCCTGAGGTTGGACTGGGAGATCCCGGACCATTGCTTCAAAAGGCTGCTGCTAAATTAGGGGATAACCCCTATTTGAATAACTATCAAGCTTTGAATGAGATCAATAAACATAATTATTCACCGGTAGTCCAAAAAGGTTTACAAAAGGCCATTGCTTTAAAAAAGAATTATCCGGAACCGTATATCAATTTGGCCTTAGTTTTAGCTCAGAATAAAGAGACAGATAAAGCCATTAGCTTACTTTTGGATTGTTTCAACAACTGTCCGCGGCTCCCGAATACTGCCTATCAAAATTTGATCAATTTGGTCAGCAGCCCCGTTCCCGGCACAATTAGGCCTTATGGTCAACAGATGACGGTTTTGGTGCCGAATATTAAGGAAATTTATCGGGTTAAGGTTAAAACTTCCTTGAGTAAAACCCCTGAACAGTTAGAAACTTTGGCTGAAATTTTTGCTACCAAAGGTAATACGGCATTGGCCCGTTATTTAATCAGCGGCATTGTTTCTACGGATAACAGTCTGGTAAGTTATGTGCAGTTGCAAATAGCCAACTATGAAGGTAATTTTGAACAGGCTGTCCAGATTAGTGATACATTGTCTGATAACAATAATCTTACATATGCAAGAATTTATGAGATTGGCAATGTTTTATTCTACGGTAAGGAATTTAAATCGGCGATTGCTTTTTATGAAGAAGCCCTTAAAATGATGAATCCGGATGATGATGAATTCCTAACCAAAGTCTATACCAACCTGGGTATTTGTTACTATCTCGATCAGGAATATCAAGATGCTTTAGGCTGTTTTGAAAAGGTTCTTTCGATGAATCCCCAAGATGTCAATTCACTGATTTATTCAGGATTAGCCTACCGTGATTTGGGGGATAAAGATAAAGCCTTGGCATATTTGACCCAGGCATTGAATTACATTCCCGATGCGGATTGGCATCAGGAGATAACCAATATAGTGAATCAGTTGAAGCCTCAATAAAACGCAGAAGATTTAATATAAGGGAAAAAGCAGCGGGAGGATATTGATTATCCCGCTGCTTTTTTAATGAGGGAATGATTGAGAAGATCTCTTAGTGGTAGGACTTGTAGATCCTAGTCTGCGTTCCACCCGATGGATTGCGTATACTCCAGCTGTCGCCACCAATGCCAGGATGGAGATAATCGGCCAGACATTGCGTAAACCGCAGTGCTTAATAAAGATCCCCATTACCATTGGCGCGACTGCCATTCCGGCTCTTCGAATGAATAACCGTATGGAATTGAAACGGCCTCGGTGGGAAACAGGTGAATGACCCGTCAGGTAAACGTCGGTATTAACGGAGCTCATGATTTCCCCGGCAGTCCAGATGACGGTGGAGAGGACAAACATGGCAAAAGAGTGAATGAAAAAAATCATGCCAAAACCAACAGCATATAAGATACCGGCCAAGGCGATGTTAGTAGTGGCCGACCATTTTCGGGTTAGAACCGTTAGTAGAGTACTGGCGCAGACGACGAATAAGGCATTGGTGGTCATTAATAGCCCATATATTTTGGAGCTGCTGCCGGAGAATAATTGATTCAAGTAAAGAGGAAGGCCGAAAGTATCCTGGTTATAGACAAAAGTGTAAAAGAAATAAATGATTAAGAACGCCAGAAAAAAAGGGCGTCTCCAAAGAATGGCCCATAGATTGCCGCTCTCCGCTTGTTCGCCGCCGGTTGGCTCATCCACCGGCGTTTCGAAAGTTTTACCGCAAGGGATGGTTTCTTGGGTGAACCAAAGAATCAGCGCTACTGAAATCATCGTAGTCAAAGAATCAATCAGAAAGAAAATCTGAATATAATGGTTGAACAAAAATCCGGCTAACACCGGACCGATGGAGAAACCAATGTTGATGCCTAGATAAATTAGAGCAAAGGCATCTTTACGGTTTTCCCGGCAAGTAAGGTCGGCCACCATGGCATTATGGGCAACTTGGGCAGTTTCGGAGAAAAATACCGAAAATACCATCAGCCAAGGAACAAAAGCGGCATTGGGCGATAATGCGCAAGGAACAAAACAACAGGCTGATAGAAATTGAGAGAGAGCCAGCACATTTTTTCGGCCAACCCGGTCTACGAGGCTACCGCCTAGCAGAATTCCCGGAACCCCGGCGAGCGAGACTAACATGATAAAGAAACCGGCCTTATCGGGCGCATAATGAAGATTTTTGGTGAGAAACATGGCCAGGAATGGAATGACGAAGTTGCCCATCCGGTTGATCATGATTGCGAAGAAGAGGACATAAATACTGCCGGGAAGCTTGCGGTAATTGACGAGTGTTTGAGAAAATTTGAGCCGCAGTGAATGCATCTTTCAGACCACCATCGTTAAATATTCCCTCTCAGGGACAAACTTAATTCATTATTGAATAAAATTATTTTAGCATTGGGTCAATCGTTTATTACATACCGGTTTAAGAGCGGTTTGGTTCAAAATTTGCTGTAACTCTTCAGGAAGAGGAGCCGTGAATTGCAATCTGTTTTGATAGCGCGGGTGTATAAAGGTCAGGCGGACAGCATGAAGCGCCGGCCGTAGGACTTCGGAATCATTCTGTGTATAAAGGGAGTCCCCCCAAAGGGGAATACCCAAATAAGTAAAGTGGGCTCGGATTTGGTGGGTTTTACCGGTAAAGAGTTTAACTACAATTAGAGAGGCGACAGTATTTTGTGAGAGTACCCGGTAACGAGTGATTGCAGGGCTGCCTTCAGTGGTTACTTCCCAACGAAATCCTTGACCGGCTAATTTTAACGGAGCGCTAATTTTAGCGCTTTTTTGGCGGGGAGCTCCCTGACAGATAGCTAGGTATAAGCGGTGAAAATGCCCGGAATCAACCTGCAGGGATAATTGTTGGTGAGCCCAGGGATTTTTGGCAATCACGATGATGCCCGAGGTGAAACGATC
>DNPQ01000179.1:0-319 GCA_003501335.1 Bacillota bacterium | reverse complement strand
CCTGCTGCTTTATTAATTACAATCAGATCAGGGTCTTCATAGATAATCGCCAGGGGAAGCGCTTCGGGTGCAATATTTTGCTGGATCGGATCGAGGTTAATCACCAGATTTTCGTTTCCTTGCAGACGTTGGGTAACCCAGGCCGCTTTGGAATTCAGGGCGATTCCGGCAGATTTTTTTAGGCTTCGGATATAACCGCGTGATAGATGGAGTTCATGGCGAAGAAAGGACTCCAAGGTCCGGCCGGCCCAAGCGATGGGTATGGTAAATTGTAATTGATTGGTTTCTGGCATTGTTTTATCCATTCATTGATTAAAGC
>DNPQ01000095.1:1177-8304 GCA_003501335.1 Bacillota bacterium | reverse complement strand
GAACAATTCTGGCAAATTTATAATACAGATCGGTTGATTCTTCAGCCTGCCCGGAAATGATTAACGGAGTCCGGGCTTCATCAATTAAAATACTATCGACTTCATCCACAATCGCATAATTAAGCTCCCGTTGCACCATTTCATCAACGGAAAAAGCCATATTATCCCTTAAATAGTCAAATCCAAATTCATTATTTGTACCATAAGTAATGTCGGAATGGTAAGCGGCACGCCGTTCCTCAGCCGTTAACCCATGAAGAATGACGCCAACCGAAAGCCCTAAAAAACGATAAATTCGGCCCATCCAATCACTGTCACGTTTAGCCAAGTAATCGTTGACTGTGACGACATGAACCCCTTTTCCGGTCAACGCGTTTAAATAGACAGGCAAAGTTGCCACCAAAGTTTTTCCTTCACCGGTTTTCATTTCAGAAATCTCGCCTTCATGGAGGACGATTCCACCCATTAATTGGACATCAAAATGGCGTTGGCCCAAAGTCCGTTTGGCAGCTTCCCTGATGGTAGCAAAAGCTTCCGGCAGTAAATCATCCAAAGTTTCTCCTGAGGCTAGACGCTCTTTAAATTCAGCTGTTTTTGACCGTAACTCATCATCGGAAAGATTAATGAATTCCGGTTCCAGCTCATTAATGGCTACAATCTGCTGACGAAGCTCTTTAACTTCACGCAAATTGGTATCCCATAATTCATTCAAAAATTTTAACATTCTTACACCCCGATTTAATGATCTTACAATTCTCTAAGGCATGAATCACAGAAAGGAACTTAAAAATACTCATTCAACATAAGCCCTTATCATTTACTCCGATTCATACTCGATTGCCTTCATACTATAACGTAATCATGCCCAAAAAGTGTCAAGTCGATTTTCCGTAATATTATACCATTTCATGATCATAAACACAAACTCATTATGATGAACTGTAAAAAAGGGTTTTTAAAACTTTTGTAAAATTTATTTTATATAAAATAAATACTTAATAATTTCTCTGCTATCGATTATCTAGTTTCCTTAATAGGAGTTTACATGAAATATCATTGGATGGGTATTTTAATAATTATTTTAGTAATCATTGCGATTACGTTAATATACAGCACTACTGATTTTCTGTGGAAAGAAACTGGTGTAAAGTATCATTCCGAAGATTTACATAACTATCGTTTCCATTTCGTCATGATTACCCAGTCCACTGATGAAGAATATTGGGATCAAGCTCATGCCGGAGCGCTTAAAGTTGCCAATGCCGAAAAAGTGGCGCTCGAATATTTTGGCCCGCAATTTTTGGACCTAAAAGAACTGGAACGTATCTTAGAAATGGCTGTTCTCTCAAATGTGGATGGAATCATATTATCCGTTCCCAGTGATTCTGCAATTAATGCCTTGATTCAGGAGGCGACCCAAAAAAAAATCCCTGTTGTTGCTCTTTCTAATAATATCGACGATAGTAACCAAGTATCCATGGTGGGGGTTAACACTTATGATTTGGGATTTAAAACCGGTCACGCTTTAACTGAGGCGGTTTCCGGTAATGTAAAAGTTGCTGTTTTAGTAGATTTCAATTTCTCCGCTGCCAATCATCAACGGTACTTGCAAGGAATCAATGATGCTCTCCGGAAACATCCCGGTTTGCAATTAAAACTGACTCTCACTTCAGAAGGCGGAAGCATCAGCGCCGAAGAGCAGACTCAATCTATTTTGACGAATTTCCCTGAAATTCAAGCCATTATATGTTCCACTGCCAGCGATACTTTGGGCGTTTCAAAAGTAGTGGTCGATTTGAACCGGGTAACCCACGTCACCATTATTGGCAGCGGCTTTACGGCTGAGATTGCCAATTATATTAAACGGGGGGTAATCTGGGGCGTATTAACGGACGACCCAGTTAAACTTGGATCTCAGGGTATATGGGCCCTAATCAAGGCCAAAAAAAAAGAAATCAAACCAGAAAACTGTCATATACCGCTTTTTTTAATTACTCGCAACAATATTAATTCCTATCTTAATATCCTACTTAGAAAATAATTTTGACCCAGATGCTTAGGCTTGTAAACAACCCTAAGTCGTACAGTTACTCCGGCGTCATATTATTCTTTCACGTGCTTCGGCTAGCCGTGGTGACTGACTACCTACAATTGAAAAAGATGAGAAAAATGAAAATAATTGAAAAAAAAGTCCCGCAAAGTATCCGAAGCAAACTGCTCTTTCCTTTCTTGTCAATGATTATGATATTTGCTGTGTTAAGCTTTTTTTCACATTATAATGAACAATTTCTGTTGAATCGGGTCAATATGTTGCTTACCAATAATATCAAGCTAAAAGAGTTCAGCGACGATGTGAATAACGCAGTCACTTATCTTGAAAAATATTTGGTTTCACGCAATTTTGACATGTTAACCCAATATTATCATTACACCCAAAAAATTGATGCTGAGTACTCTAATCTTACTGTAATCGAAGAAAAACCCGAAAATTATCTTTTACTGGAGAATATTCGTAATATGAGCCGCTCTTTTCTGCAGCAGGCAGAGATGGCCGAAAAGGCAAAAAGGGCCCGAGATTCTGCCGAATATCTGCAAGATTTTAATGAAGTAGTCCGTTATAATGCCAATATCAAATGGGCGATTGAGCGCTTAATTACCAATCAATTGGAGGAAAATAGTCGGCAATATTTATTAATCTCCAAGCGGCTAATCTATCTTCAACAATTAGGTTTGATCCTAATCATTGGAGCAGTAGTTTTTAGTATCATGATTACTTTTTGGACTAGTTTTAGCCTAACAGAACCGCTACGGAAATTGGTGGAAGCCGCTCAATCAATTTCCAAAGGTAATTTTGCTTTTGCCCCTTTAACTGTGTCTGCCAATGACGAAATCGCAGTAGTGACAGCGACTTTTAATGAAATGGCTGCTAATATCAGCAAGTTAATCAATGAAATCAAACGCCAATCCGATTTGGAGATCCGACTTCAAGAGCAAGAACTGCAGAATCTTTCCATGAAAAATGTATTGCGGGAAGCAGAGCTTCATGCTTTACAATCTCAGATTAATCCCCATTTTCTATTTAATATGTTAAACGCCGGAGTCCAACTAGCTATTATGGAAAATGCCGAGAGAACCGCCGAATTTGTCGACAAAGTTTCTAGCCTTCTCCGTTATAACCTACGGACTCTAGACAGTCCCGTTACAATTCAGGATGAAATCAGCCATTTGGAGACTTACTTTTTTATCCTAAAGACTCGTTTTGGAAGTGAACGCTTTCAATTTTTTATTCAAATCGACCCCGAGATTTTGAGCTACCAGATTCCGTTATTAACCTTACAGCCCATTGTCGAAAACGCCTTGATCCATGGTGTTGAGGATCTGGAGAGTGGTGGAAAAATAGAAGTTAAAGCGTTCTGGGAAGCTGGCTTTGTGGTCATTCGGGTTTCCGACAACGGATTGGGCATGGATAGCGCGACTTTAGCCCTAGTCCAAAACGGTAAACAGCCATCCGGCCATACTACAGGCCTCGGTTTGCGTAATGTTCGTGAAAGGTTGCGCCTATTCTATGGCAGAGAGGATTTGTTTTCGATTCGAAGTTTTTCTAACGAAGGAACAACTATTCAGATCAGACTACCTTTCAAGAATAAGTACTAAGGGGGGTGCCTATGAAAATATTAGTGGTTGATGATGAGCAGATTATGCTGGACTCAATTTGCCTGATGCTCTCTAATGACTCTGACCTTCACGTTGAAACTGCGCGCACCGGACGGCAAGCCATTGAAAAGGCCGAAATTTTTCATCCAGAGCTGGTCATAATGGATTTAAAAATGCCGGGCATTAATGGTATAGAGGCTTTAGCCGAAATTCAACGTCTGGATTCTCAGGCAATTTTAGTGATTTTAACAGCATACGAAAATTTCACCTATGCTCAAGAAGCGATTCGCCTTGATGTTTATGATTATCTGGTCAAACCAATCAATAAAAACCGTTTTTTACAGTTAATCGACAGCGTCAAACAACAATTAGTCAAGCTGCATGAAACACGCCGGGAGGAATTAGCCCTGCGGGAGCGCTATAAAAAGCTATTGCCTTTAATTGAAAATGAATTTATGCATGAATTGATAAACGGCATCGCCGATGTTACTTTAGCCGAATATCAGGAATTATTAACCATTAATTTTAACAAGGGATTCTTCTTGTCTGTTTCATATCATAGTCAAACAGGCACTACGCCTGACAGCCTTCTTGAACTAAACTTTGCGTTCCGTCAAAAAACGGCTGAACTGGCTGAAAAAATCCGGAATTTCATTCCATGCTTAGTGGCTCCGGTAAAAACCAATCCGTTTTCAATATTTATCCCAATCGGACCTGATTTGGAATCCGGTGATATGGAGCCTCAAGCTATAGCCCGCAAATTATTAAACCTACTTCAAAAGGAACCCATGGTCAATGGTATTCGCATCGGTATTGGACGGATTTATCCCGCTTCCTCAGAGTTAAAATGTTCTTATCAAGAATCATTATTAGCTTTAAATTTTTGCGGTGAAAACCCAATTTATCATTATGACGATCTTCAGGGACGACCGGAAAAAGACTGGGAAATTGATGTAAGCCAGAAGATAAAAGAAATATTAGAAGCAATACGGTTTGGGAATGTGGAAAAGGTTGACACATTAGCAGCGCAACTTTTCTCTAAATATAATCATTTGCAAGGAGAACAAGACCGTTTATTCTTTTATTTGCTGGAACTACTACTTAACGCCTACCAAATTGGCAAGGACTCCAAAACCGGCCTTTCCAGTCTGCCCGGTTTTGAACAAATCATCGCCATATTTGAGGAAAAAACGGATTTAGCAGATGTCTTTAATGAAATTATCCGCCGCCTCATCAGTTTAAGCTCGATGGTGAAAGAAGGCCGAATCAACCAAGTAAAATCCATCATCCGTCAGGCCAAAGACATTATTGATCAGCAATTCACAAAAGCTTTAAATTTGGAAGACATCTCCCATGTCATCGGTATCAGCCCTTTTTACTTCAGCCGGCTTTTCCGGGAGGAAATGGGAATCAGTTTCAGTGAGTATCTCACCAAATTAAGGATGGAAGAAGCAGTGTCTCTGCTGGCTCAAGGAGTTTCAATCAAAGAGTGCTGCTTTTCAATTGGTTATAATGATCCCAATTATTTCAGCAGGATTTTCCGAAAATATTACAATACGACCCCCAGCGAATATCGCGATGAACAGATGCAATTAAAGGGGGCACACATTAAATGAAGAAATATAACCTATACATTTTAACCATCTTGTCCATCGCAATACTGCTGATTAGCTTCAACCTATCCGGTTGCAATTGGAGCGAGCCCAATACAAAAAGACTCCAACCAATCAGAATCGGTTTATCCATGGCTACTTTACAAGAAGAAAGGTGGCGGCGGGACCGTGATTATTTTACCGAAAGGATTCGGCAATTAGGAGGAAAAGTAATTTTTGAAAATGCCAACCGTAATGCCCAAGAGCAAAACCAGCAAGTCGAGCGCTTAATCAGCCAAAAAATTGACGTTCTGGTAATAATACCTCAGGATTTAAATCAAGCCGCCCTGGCCGTACAAATCGCCAAAAAAGCCGGTGTGAAAATAATCTCTTATGACCGTCTGATCCGAAATGCACCTCTGGATCTCTACATCTCCTTCGATAGTATTAAAGTAGGGGAATATATGGCTAAGTACCTGGTGAATAAAGTCCCTACCGGGAACTATGTAATCATTAACGGGGCGCCGAATGATAATAATGGTTATTTATTAAACCAAGGCTACAAAAATATCTTAAAAAAGTATATCAAAGAAAAAAAAATCAAGGTAATTTTCGAGGCTTGGGCCGAAGATTGGCGGCCCGAAGCGGCTTATCAATATATTGAAGCCTTATTGAACCAAGGAAAAAAATTTCAGGCTGTGATTGCATCAAATGACGGCCTGGCAAGCGCTGTCATTGAAGCCTTATCCGAATGGCGCCTAGCGGGAAAGGTTTTAGTTGCAGGGCATGATGCCGACCTCTCCGGCTGTCAAAGAATTGTTGAAGGCACACAATTAATGACTGTCTATAAGCCCATAAAAAAGCTAGCCTATCATGCAGCCGATCTAGCCATGATGTTGGGAGCCAACAAGGAGATAACCACCAACTCCCTCCCTATATTCAATGGTAAGTATTTGATTCCCTCAGAGACTATCAACCCCATTCCGATTGATAAATATAACATAGGCCTTATCATCAAGGATAATTATCATCAAAAAGAAGAAATTTACCTGAATATTTCCAAAGCGAATTGGCCTAAGTAATAAGCCACAGCAGTGGCCAAAACCACTAAAAATCGCCTTAATGCGAGCAAAAATATCTGCCGATTGCAATGTTCAAAGTATTTTCTCGAGTAGTATTTTTTTGACTGCAAGAAAATACTGTTAAATTAAATTTACAGCAATGTAAATTTTTTTTTGCTAATTTTTAGCCCTACTTTGCAACATACTCCAGATACCTTTCAAATTATAAATGATACGATATTATTCGTAATTGGGTCAACCAGCCCAAATACAAAAAAATTAAGGGAGGAATTTTGGGTGAAAAAATTTAGACTCTTGGTAGTGGCTAGTTTTCTAGTCGTATTTGTCCTTGGTTGCGTCGTATCCGCCGCACCGAAACTCCTGATCGGATTGTCAATGGATACTTTGAAAGAGGAACGCTGGGCGAAGGACCGTGATATCTTTATTGCTGACGCCAAAAAAGAAGGTTGTGACGTCGTCGTTCAAGCTGCAAACAGCGACGACGCTCTTCAAGTATCCCAATGTGAAAACCTGCTTTCCCAGGGCGTAAAAGTTTTAGTGATTATCCCTCATAATGGTGACGCTATGGCGCCAGTTGTTGATGAAGCTGCTAAAGCCAAAGTTAAAACTCTTGCTTACGATCGTTTAATCAAGAACTGTAACCTTGACCTTTATATCTCTTTCGATAATGAAAAGGTCGGTTATATGCAAGCTGCAGGTATCGTCAAATTAGTTCCGACCGGAACTTATTTCTGGTTTGGCGGTTCCCCAACCGATAACAATGCCTTGATGTTAAAAAAAGGCGCCTTCACCGTTCTTG
>DNPQ01000095.1:0-843 GCA_003501335.1 Bacillota bacterium | reverse complement strand
CGGAAGTAGCCCAATCCAATATGGAAAACGCACTAACCAAGTTCAACAACAAAGTTGATGCGGTAGTTGCCTCCAATGACGGTACCGCTGGTGGCATTATCCAAGCTTTAATGGATCAAAAATTAGCCGGTAAAGTTCCGGTATCCGGACAAGATGCCGACCTGGCAGCTTGCCAACGGATCGTTGAAGGCACTCAAGCAATGACCGTTTACAAACCCATCAAACTTATCGCTGCCGAATCCGCCAAAGCCGCTGTGGCTTTAGCCAAAGGCCAAAAAGTAAAGACCAACAAAACCATTGACAATGGCAAACTCAAAAATGTTCCGTTCTTAGCTCTGGAACCTATTTCTGTTAATGCTAAGAATATGTATGATGTCGTCATCAAAGATGGTTGGAAAACTCTTGAAGATGTATATCGTAATGTTCCCAAAAATAAATGGCCGGCACAGAAATAATTTTCTCTTAGCCCTTAGGAAGAGAGAGGCAACCTCCTCAGAGGTTAACCCTCTCTCTTCCTAATATTATTTTGTTGATAAAATTAATTGAATATTTTGATATAAATTAAACTATTTTAATAATATATCACATAATTTGATAGAGAGGGGGAATCCCCATGGAAAAATATATCCTGGAAATGCAATATATCAATAAAGAGTTTCCAGGGGTGAAAGCCCTTAAAAACGTCAATCTCCGGATCCGTCAAGGCGAAATTCATGCCCTCTGCGGAGAAAACGGCGCCGGAAAATCAACCCTGATGAAAATTTTAAGTGGCGTTTATCCTTATGGAACCTATACCGGAGATATTTTTATCAACGGCCAAATTCAACGTTATCATAATATTAA
>DNPQ01000206.1 GCA_003501335.1 Bacillota bacterium | reverse complement strand
TTGGTGAATTGATTAAACTGATATTCAAACATTGCCGAATTTGCAGGCCAACCATGGATAAAGAAGATGGTCTTTTTGCCTTCCGGATTGACATCTTCAACGTAAATATGGACACCCGGTTCCACTGCTACATAAAATCCCACCGTAAATTCCCCCGCTCATTCCATTCTTTTGTACCATGTTATTCATCAGTCCCAAGAATGTTATCTTGATCTTGGTGATTCTGAAGATCACAAGGCCAAATACGGGGGTTATGATTTAGGCCTGAGTCAGTTTTTGGCACGGCAGCGTAAGATATAGCAAGACCCAATATATATTATCGTTTGGTATGCGATATCATTTTTTAAAGGAAAACGACCATGCTCAAAAAACCCTTGAGAAATTCTTCTCAAATCGATACTTATTTTTTTCCTTCTATTGAACAGTCCTCTTGCACCGAGAGACCGCTCGGGCTGGAAAATCTGGCATTAAGGGCTTATATTTATGGATATCCCCTGGTTTTAATGGAATTAACCAAGAAGTCCATGCTCGCTTCGGGAATGAGGATGAACCAATTTGCCCATCAACAGACTTTCCCAACTCCCGATTTCACCACTATCATCAGACCGAATGTCGATACTCTTTATTCTTTGGCCTGGCTGGATTTAACGGAAGAACCCATTCTGCTAAAGGTTCCCGATACCCAGGACCGTTATTCCCTCATGGAGCTCTCGGATGCCTGGACCAATGTATTTGCCTCCATTGGGACCCGGACCACCGACGCGCAACCCGGGACCTACGCGATTACCGGTCCGAATTGGAATGGTAAACTTCCGGAAGGCACCATCAATATTGATTCCCCTACCAATACGGTCTTCATCATTGGCCGTATTCAAACAAACGGGCCCGCGGATTACCCGGCGGTTCAGCAAGTCCAAAACGCTTATCACTTAATGCCCGTTAGTTCCGGGGAAAGCTTCCAATTGCCAAAACAAAGTACCGCTCCAAAAGAAACACCGTCTGCCAGTCCTTTGCAACAATTAGAGGCAATAAGCGCCGCTTCATTCTTTCAAACGATGAACCGGGCGATGCGGGAAAACCCGCCTTGGATCGCCGATCCCAAAATAAACCGCATCCTTGCCATACTGGATATAAACTCAAGGGAAGTTTTGCATTTCGATTTTCTAAGTTCCTCTGTAAAACAGGCATTGGAATTTGCCGTTATCCGGGGACCCGAGTTTATCAAAGATGCATCTAGGGCTAACTACATGCGTCAAGCCATCAACGGCTGGGGTTTGTATTTTAAAAATATGGGATTTTACGGGGCGGACTATTTGCGGCGGGCCATTGTGGCCATGTCGGGGACCGGAGCCAATCTTCCCAAAGATGCCGTTTATGCTCCTACTTTTACCGATGTCTCTGGCCAGCCTTTCCATGGCCGCAAACGCTATCTCTGGCATTTAAACCAAAAACAAATCCCTCCAGTCCAGGCTTTTTGGTCCCTCACCGTCTATAACCAGCAGGGCTATCTGGCAGACAATCCGCTCCATCGGTATGCGATTAGTCCCCATCTCAGCCCGTTGCATTATGAAGACGACGGTTCATTAAAAATCTGGATCGGAAGCATTCCGCCCGCTGAAGAATTTCGGTCCAATTGGCTGCCAACGCCTGACGGGCCCTTTAATTTACTGCTGCGGATGTATTGGCCGGAGTCTGCCGTCATCAATGGCAGGTGGATTCCCCCGGCTGTTGTAGAAGGTTAAAGCCGTTTTTTTGCAAAGCGCCTTCTAAGATCGGGGCTGTCCCAAAAGGAAATTATCGATCAAGAAATACAATATATTGAAACAAGCATGCTCAAAGAAACTATATATTGTATTTCTTATTGATTTTAAAGTACTTTTTAGACAGCCTCAACCTATTCAGAAACAAATTGTATCCCAAATGAATTAAAATGCATTTTCAAATCCAAAGTTTAATATTTCCTTTGCAGGTTGACTGGATTGGGCAACGGCCGGCCCTGCCTGTAGCACGTCCAACCTTCCATAAATATCGAAGACGCTCTTTCCAGCATTTTCGGGCTGATGCCGGAATTATGGGGTGTGATGATGACATTGTTCATTTTCCATAAAGAATGAGTGGGGGGCAAAGGCTCTTCATGAAAAACATCCAAACCGGCTCCGGCAATCAGCCCCTTTTGCAAAGCCTCTATTAAGGCTGTTTCATCCACCGTATCACCCCGGGAGACATTAATAAAAATACCGCTCTTCTTCATAGCCTCAAACTCCGCCCGTCCCATTAAATGATACGTCTGATCCGTCAGTGGGGTGATTAACACTGTATAATCCGCTAGCCCCAAAGCTTCATGGAGTTTAGCGATACCCCAGACCTGATCAAAGTTTTCCATCGGTTCCGGATGAGTTTTAAGACCTATGACGGTAAGGTCGAAGGCTTTCGCTTTTCTGGCGATTTCCCGGCCGATGCTGCCAGCCCCGATGATACAAAGCGTTTTCCCTGTCAATTCATCGACCGTCATAAACTGATCCCATTTTTGCTCCAGCTGGTTTCGATAGCTGCGGTTCAACCCCCGGCTGAATGAAATCATCATCCCCATGGTTTGTTCAGCGATTTGGGGGCCATGGATACCTCTGGTATTGGTGACCCTGACCCCCATTTCCATTAACTCCTTAAAGGGCAGTTTCTCGACACCGGCACTGAAACTGAAGAGCCATTTCAATCGCCGGCAGGTTTTGATGGTCACCGGGTCAATGGAGCCCATGAGCATGATGACTTCGGCTTCCGGTAAAACAGCTGCGGCATCCTGAATATGATCATAAGCATGAATTTTTTCCCCGATCTTCTTTTCAATGATTTGCAGAAACTCCCGGCCAAACGGTAATTGCAATGATAGTATCATGTTGACTTTCCTTTCAAAGAATATCGTTCCCTAAACTAAAATGCAATCCCAAGTGTTAAAGGATTCATTAAAAAAAAAGCAAGAACTCCGCGCATTCTTGCATAGCTCGCAGAGTTCATTTTCGACCGGAAAACCCTGTTTTACCGGTCCGCTTTTTTATAATTTTTCGTAGGCTACGATATCATTCAACGGATGGCGTGTTTTATCATGCCGGTCGGCCGGCTCAATTTTGCCCCCTCCATAACCGATGGCCAAAATGTTGATGGGTTCCAGATTATCCGGCAAATGAAACTCCGTCTTAATAACACTGGCTTCAAAATTGCAAATCCAGACACTCCCCAGGCCCAGATCAGTGGCTTGCAGCATCATATGGTCCGTTACAATACTGGCGTCGATATCGACGACATCTTTGCCATCCAGCGGCCTTTTCCAAAATTTATTATGATCACCGCATATAATAATGGCTAATGGAGCTCCATAGACATTGGCGGCTTTTTGAATTTTAACCAACCCTTCGCTTTCTTGAACGACAATTAACTTTTGAGGTTGTTTATTATGAGCAGTCGGAGCGACCCTTCCCGCTTCCAAAATTGTTGCCAGTTTTTCCTTCTCAACCTTTTTCCCTTGATATTCGCGGACCGCATATCTTTTTTTGGCGATTTCCAAAAAGCTCATTCCGTGCCACCTCCATAGATTTTTCAAATGGCTGAAAATACCANNCTTTGCCATCCAGCGGCCTTTTCCAGGATTTATGATGATCACTGCATATAATGATGGCGAGTGGCGCGCCATAGATATTAGCGGCTTTTCCGATCTTTTCCAGCCCTTCATTTTTTTGAACGACAATTAATTTTTGAGGCTGTTTGTTGGCAGCAGTGGGAGCAACCCTTCCCGCTTCTAAAATCGTTGCCAGTTTTTCTTTCTCAACCTTTTTCCCCTGATATTCACGGACCGAATATCTTTTCCGGGCGATTTCCAAAAAACTCATTCCGTGCCACCTCCATATATTTTTCAAATGGCTGAAAATACCAACCGGTATTATATATGATAATGAATATTATACTTTTTATCAAGTATGCACTTTAAAGTATAATAGTACCCAAAAAGGTACCACTCGATCACCAAAAAATGGCTTTGATTATAAACCATTGAATTTGTAATACAGCCACCCTTGATTCCAATTCATGGATATTCAATACTTTCTTTCATCCCTGGCCCCGCTTTACAAGTGAGGATATGAGTATTAATAATGGTCAAGCTCCTTCCGGAATACAAAAAGGTATCTTTAAAGTAGAAAAAGGTACCTCCGAGATACAAAAAGCTATCTTCAAGATAGAAAAAGCTCCTTCTGAGGTACAAAAAGCTAATAACAATTCCTTTAATAAAAAATCCCCACATATCCTCCCAATCGCAACATAAATATGTGGCCATATGGGAGAATATGTGGGGATAACCAAAAAGGATCCTCTTTTTTCAACTTTTCTTACTAGTGATATAAGGTTTATTCGATCCCTTCTACCGGTTCCAATAAAGAAATTCTAGGTGCAGCCATCTTCGGTGAAACGACTACTGCAAAAAAAGGCATTGAATCCTCAGCAACTGGGACAAAATGAGCTTTACCTGGTGAAATTATAATTTGGGTTCCCGGCAAAATGCGCACCACCTGAGCAGTATTTATATCCGGTTTACCATTTTTCATATCGATAAAAAGCATCCTGGCTATACCGGAGATAAAATAAAACATCTCGTTATCAACGTGGGTTTCTATTTCAGTAAAAACCGGTACATGATGCCAGGATTCCAAAATGCCGCCACTGATCTCATTCGTAGCAAATTTAGCAACCAGAGGGGAGGCAGTCCATTCAAAATAATTCTCTTTGAACCCAGCCTTCTTGGTTGGCAGTAATACTTCGATTCCTGTGACCAACCCCGGCATTAAATCCTGAATTTTAATTTTTTTCATTTTGCCTTTTCCCTTTCTTATTAATTACCACTTTCCCTTAAGCCTTTTTCTATGCCCTATTGGCTTTTATTTTTTGCATCTGAATTGCATATTGCTACTTTTGGCGCCAGTCAAGATTTTCTCTTCAATTTTATGTAGAATTTATTTATTTAAATCTTTCAGTTCGCTTAATATTTTTTGGATAACCAATGCCAATTGATAGTGATCGTCCTCGTTGATATCTTGGACAAAAGGACTCATGGCGTATCCGGCAGAAGTTCCCCTGAGACTCAAACCTGCCTTCAATAAGGGCACTCTTCCAAAATGTGTGGCTTTCGCCAACTCATTAACCAATGTTTGAAGCCGGTTGACCCGATCCATTTCTCCCTTCCTATAAGCCGATACCAATTCGATAAAGAGTTCGGGAAGTACATTGGCGTTCCCGGATATTATACCAGCGCAACCAAATTCAAGAGCTTTGGAAATCAAATCATCCGACCCGACTAAGACGATTCCATCATCTCCAATTGTCTTAATATAATCTTGTAACATCTCCAGATTTCCTTGACTTTCTTTAATCCCTCCAAAATTCACATATCGTTTCTTTAATTTTTTCACTGTCTCTATTGAAACAACGTTTCTGACAAAAGCCGGAAGATTATAAATTAATACCGGCATTTGTTCGGAAACCGAGCTCATAATTGAGTCAAAGTACTTTTCAATATCCATTTCGTGAAAAGGGAAATAATATGGTGGAATCGAACTAATCGCGGACACCCCTACCCCCTCCGCATGAGTGGCCAGTTCACAGGCATCTTTAACCGGAAGCGCTCCGACATGGGCCATAACGGAAACTCTTTTACCCACACGGTTCATTACAAATTCCAAAATATCTTTCCGTTGATCTTTATCGATCAAAGGCCATTCTCCAGAGGTTCCTAGAACATATAATCCGTTAACACCTTTTTCAATAAAAAAATCAATTACTTTCGCCATTGATTGATAATCAATGGCTCCCTCAGAAGTAAACGGAGTAATCATGGCTGGAAACACGCCGCTAATTTTAAGCCTTTCTTTCAAGGTATCACGTTCTTTCTCATTTAGATATTTTTCTCTAATAAAGCATTCATAAAATATAAGTTCAATTAATTGATTTCCAGGACTAGCTTTAACGCCTTTCGTTGTTTGAGAGCTTGAAACGCTTCATCCCAAGATTCAAGCGGATATTTCCCGGATATGATCTTATCGGCTGGAATACAACCACTTGCTAATAAGTTTAAAGACTGCTCAAACGCCAAATAATTGGCACTAAAGGAAAA
>DNPQ01000205.1 GCA_003501335.1 Bacillota bacterium | reverse complement strand
CCAAATAATTGGCACTAAAGGAAAACACGATATTAATTGCTTTAAATATCACGTCATTCCATGGGAAATTATAAGTACCTTTTCCGACTCCCAAAGCTGCTATTGTTCCAAGCTTTCGAACAGCTTTTATTGCATCCAGCACTGAGTTTTCGGTTCCTCCGGTTTCGATCACCAAATCGGCGCCCATCCCATTGGTTAAAGAACGAATCTCGGATTCCACATCTTGTACGCTATTATTAATAATATAATCTATTCCTAATTCTGAAGCCAACTTCAATCGCTCCAGACTGCTATTTCTGCCAACAATAGCAACCTTGCCGGCCCCCGCAGCCTTAGCGGCAAGTGCGGATAAAATTCCAATTGGCCCAGGACCGATAACGGCTACAAAACTTTGCGGAGCAACGGGCGCGCGTTGTAAAATATTCATACAAACCGCTAACGGTTCCGTCAAGGTAGCATTGAACAGACTCAGTTTATCGGGAATCTGATGCAATAACCATGAAGATATCGCAATATACTTAACATAGGTTCCATTCGTCCACCATCCGATCGGATGCTTGCTAGGGCAAGCAAAAGCATTACCCGTTTTGCATAGCACACATTGGTGACATGCTCCGGCATGCAATTCTGATACGACCCGATCCCCGACCTTCCATCCTTCCACCGCAGAACCGACTTCTTTAATAACGCCGCTGTATTCATGCCCCAAAATAACCGGAGGGTGGTTTGGATGTTCATCGGCCTCAATGTGCAGGTCGCTGCCGCAAATTCCTACATATTTGACTTCGATAAGTACTTCATCGTTTTTCATTTTGGGCATCTCAACATCTCTGATCTCGATATTGCCCTTGCCTTTGCTTACTTTCATCAGAGCCTTCATTGCTTTCATGACCTCATTTCATGCTAAATTATGCCACGGATAAATTTCTTAAAATTAATTTCTCCGTGGCGCCATAGATATTTCCGGGTTGGAATAGATATCCGCTTCATCCCGATTATTGGTAGAAAACTCCGATACTACCGCTCCATCGGGGCCACCTTGAAACCAATGTAGAGTATTGGGTGCTAAAGTGTACTGTCCGCCCGGAGTGAGAACTATCTCATGCCAAACTGTAAAATATTGCCGCAGATCTTCGGGAATCTTGGCTTGAGGCTTTTGAACCGGTTTTCCCGGCACATATAAATAAACTTTACCCCAGCGGCAACGAAATGTTTCTTCTTTCCCCGGTTCAGCTTCAAAGGGCAGATGGATATGTTCCGGACAAGTTTGTCCCGGAAAAAGAATCATTTCCTTGGCGCAACATCGTCCGGTTTTGACATAAACGACACGCTCCAAGCCAATTTCTTCAAGTCTACCCAACCCAAAATCAACTGCCTTGAGAGAATCCATTTCATCTTTTGTTAAATAGATTCCCGCTCGTTGAAAATAGGTTAATGCTCTCTGACGGGCATTTTCCTCTTGAGTTCTCGGCAATACCATTTTCAATATCTCCTTTATTCTAAAGGATCTCTTTCCCTATTTCCAAAATCATCTGGCAACTTATTCATTAAATTTTTTAATGTTTTCTTCATTCAGAGTAAGGCCCAAACCGGGTTTATCCGGAATTTCCAAAAATCCATCTTTTGGTTGAGGCGGGTCAACAAATACCAGTTCGCTTACTGGCTCAAATGTCAGTATTCTTTCCAACATCAGCCCGTTCGGAATAGCGCCCACTAAATGCATATGCATATAATCCATACAATGCGGAGCAACAACCACGTTCCATGCCTGGGCGATTGCAGCCATCTTCATCCATTCCGTTATCCCACCGCATCGGGTCACATCGAACTGAACGATATCTACCGCTTTGTTCAATAAAAGATCGCGCATCCCATATTTTGTATATTCATGTTCTCCGGTGGCTATTGGAATATTGATACTCGCTCTTACATGGGCGAGGCCTTCCATATCGTCGGCTATTACCGGCTCTTCAAAAAGATAAATATTGCTGTCTTCCAGTTGACGCCCTACCCGGATAGCTGTGCTTGCTTGATAAGCATTGTTGGCGTCAATCATAATTCCGATGTTCGGTCCAAGCTTCTTCCGTACATATTTAACCCGTTCAATATCTTCCTCCGGGCATTTTCCTTCCTTGACTCCAACCTTAAATTTGACAACTTTGTACCCATCCGCAACCATCCCTTGTAATTCCGCCACCAGTTGATCGGGGGTATACGAAGTCCAACCGCCGCTGGCATAGACTGGAATCTTTTTCCTATATCCGCCCAACAACTTATATAATGGCAACCCCACTATTTTCCCTTTTAAGTCCCACAGCGCAATATCTATGGCGCTCAAGGCGCAAAAAGCCAAGCCTTTGCGGCCGACACCCCTCATATAGTTGATCATATCTTCCCAGATCGCCTCGGTATCAAACGGATCTTTACCGATCACCCGGGTCGACAAGTTCTTAAGGATCAATTGCCGGATACCCTCTCCCCCTACTTCATGATAGGTAAGGCCGATACCGGTTAAGCCCGTATCTGTGGTTAAACGGACGATAACGTACCCGACGGATTCCACCTGCCTGGTTGAGTCCGCAATATTCCCTTTTACGGCTGTGGATACAAGATAAACATCAATATTGTCAATTTTCATCTTCATTCCTCCAAAATTTCATTTAACATCGGAATTCATATCGTATAATAAGAAATAAAACTACTTATATCCAAATAAACTTGGAATAAAAGTCAGTGTTTGCGGAACATAAGTTATTAAAAATAATACTGCCATTTCAGCTATGGCAAACGGTATAATCGACTTGTACAGCCGTTCAAGTTTAACATGAGCTACATTCGATGTTACAAATAAAGTCATTCCTACAGGAGGAGTAATTAAACCGATGCATAAATTAATACATACTATCAGCCCGAATGCAAGCGGATTAATTCCCAACTGAGTGGCGACAGGTGACAAAATAGGCACCATAATGAGCATGGCGGGAGATTGATCTAAGATCATCCCGATAAAAAGAAGGAGAATGTTAGTAAGCA
>DNPQ01000377.1:5338-12344 GCA_003501335.1 Bacillota bacterium | reverse complement strand
ATCTGGAGGAACCGGCTTTATCCATTCAAGTCCTGAAATTGATTTTGCAGCCGCTGGTGGAAAATGCCCTTTATCACGGAATCAAACCCAAAGGGGAGAAGGGACATATCACCGTGGCAGCCAAAGTTGAAAAGGATTTTTTAATCCTGTCCGTAGCCGACGATGGAGTTGGAATGAGCCCGGAACGTTTAGGGAAAATCACAACCCCCCCATCCAAAGCCCAAAACAACAGTTTCGGCTTATGGGGCACTATCGAGCGGCTGCGCATTTTTTACGGCGTGGAAGATATCCTCCGGATTGAAACTGCCGTAGGAAAAGGGACCATCATTACGATCCATATTCCCCTGAAAGGTTGAGAGGAGCCTTGGAATGGTGAATGGTTTTTTAAAAGTCGTGTTGGTCGATGATGAACTACTGGTGCGGGATTTGTTGCATAAGTGCGTCAATTGGATGGATTTGGGCATGAACATTGTGGGTGAAGCAGCCTCGGCATACCAAGCCATTGATTTAATGGATCGGTTGCAACCGGATATCGTCTTTACCGATATATGCATGCCGTCCATGGATGGGATTGAACTTTCCCGGGCGATTCTGGAAAAGTATCCCCGCACCAAAGTGGTGATCGTCACCGGATATGACGACTTCGAATATGCCCAGCGGAGCATCAAGGCCGGTGTGGCTGATTTTATTTTGAAGCCGATCAACGATGAAGAAATTACCAAGGTAGCGCTGAAAATTAAGTCTATGATTGAAGCGGAAGAAGCCCACCGGAATGAATTTGCCATCTTTAAAGAGGAATTTATGGAGAATTTGCCTTATTTAAGAGAGAAATTTTTCAATAAGTTGTTGATGAATGACTTGGAAACGGCTGAAATTGAAGGGAAAGTTGATTCCTATCATATTCCGGCTAAGACAGCTCTATTTCAAATTACAGTGGTGGAGATTTATGATGATGATCAAAATTTAAATCCCGAAGCACGGCTCACCCTCAGAAGGCGTTGTTACGATCTGATTCGTCAACATCTGGAAAGCGACAATCGGATGACGATTTTTTTAGACGATCATCAACGAACGGTGGTGATCGATCATGATGTTGCATCCGAATTCTCCACCCGCTATGGGGACCTTCAAACCATTCTCGCACAGCAGTCGCAATATACTGTTTCTATTGGAACAAGTAATCAGCATCAAGGATTGCAAAATATCCGCCTTTCCTATCAGGAAGCCTGTGAGGCTTTACACACTCAATGGATCGATCATCAAAAGACCAGCAAGATCATTCAGGATGTCCGCCATTATTTGATTAATCACTACAATGATCCCGATCTTTCCCTGTCAACGGTTGCTAAAGCCTATTATCTGAATCCCAGCTACTTAAGCAGGGTTTTCGGCCAGGAAGTCCATCAGACCTTCGTAGAGTATTTAACGGAAGTAAGAATGGAGAAAGCCATGCAACTTATAAAAGCCACTGATTTAAAAGCCTACCAGGTATCAGAGGCCATCGGAATCACCGATCCCCATTATTTCGGGATTTGTTTTAAAAAGTATACCGGGTTGTCGGTGGGGGAATATAAGAAAAATTATATAAGTTCAAGTCGGTAAACATTTACTTTAATAATGTGTGTTCCTGACGATTCTCATCTTTAAGATTAATTAGTCCTAATTCGATGTTATTGACCTTTTGATCTACTTTATCAACCTTTGATTATCATTCCTATGAAGGAGGATGCAGGAGCATTAACCAGATGAAAACATTAGACAGAGAATTTTATAACCGGGATTCCGTGATTGTTGCCAAAGAGCTCTTGGGAAAGGTGCTCGTACATGAAACAGGTGGGCAAAAGATTGCTGCAAAAATTGTTGAAGCAGAGGCGTACATGGGTATCGGGGATAAAGCCGCCCATTCTTATGGCGGAAAAAGAACGCCAAGAACAGAGGTTATGTATGGAGGACCGGGATTTTCTTATATATTTACTGTCTATGGAATGTACCGTTGTTTTAATATAGTTACCAGGGAAAAAGGAAATCCTCAAGCCGTTCTGATCAGGGCTGCTGAACCGGTGGAAGGACTTGAATTAATGGCCCGAAATAGATTTGGAAAGAGATATGAGCAGCTAACCAAAAGCCAGATCAGAGGTTTAACCAATGGACCAGGGAAATTATGCGGGGCGTTATGGATCGATAAGAGCTTTAATGGAGTGGATTTATGCGGTAATCAAATTTATGTTGAGGAAAGTGAAAATGAAGAATTTACTACCATATCAGCTAAACGTGTAGGAGTTGATTATGCTGAAGAAGCTAAGGATTATCCCTGGCGGTTTTATATAGCAGGTAATGAATATGTGTCCGTGAAGTAGTTATACTTTAAATAATGGAGGTCATTTTATGATTGGTAAATTATTAGAGAATGGCAATCAAAACTTCAGTGATGGTAGCTGCGTTGTCGGTGCCAGGGGGTGTTTATCCAGGAGGAATGGTGAACCTATTTTGATCGATACGGGTATTACAAGAGGGACTGATGTTTTCAAAGCTCTGGCTCTGGGAGCTAATGGTGTTTTAGTAGTAAGAACGGTCATGGCGGGATTGGCGGCCGAAGAGATGGAGGGTGTGCGTAAAATTCTTTGCGGCACCAATGAAGAGTTACGGCGTGTCATGAGTCTCACGGGCTCTCCGGATATACAGTCGGTTGATCATAGGGTGATCTGGTGCTAAGAATACAAGGCACGAGTTTGTCCGATCATAATGAGTTCGATCCATCAAAGAAAATTCTTCCCCTTCTAATAAAAACAGCCCGTTAGAAAGAAACCAGCCAAAATCTTATAAAAAAAGCATCGATGACGCTTTTTTGTTGATAAGATCACCTGACTCCTTATCTTTGAAGCTCCGCTTTTTAACCGTGTTAATTCTGTAATCGGGTCTATAATCATTTGGTCGGCGTCGATGGTACAGTTTTTCTTTTCTGCAAGTATTTGATCCGGATAACCAATCGCACAGCCTTCGAATTCAAATTTCCCATAAGGTTCTATCGATATGGAATGCTTCACCAATTTCTTGTTGCGTTGCTTCCGGCATTGATGTGATAACGGTTAACAATCCGTATTCTTTGACATCAATATGATATGGCGCCAAATGGGCATTAAATTTTAACGGTGATAGGGACTTGAGAGCATTTTTAAAATTTTTTACAAAAACATTGATCTTAAGGGTATTAAATACTATAATATTATTGTAATATTATTACATTTAAGTAACAGTTTGGTAACTTGTTCGTTGTTATATAACTTCCGCCTTTGCTACCAGAAAGCCCCGGTTTTAAAGCTGGTATTGATTTCCTGAATTTTAGACTAGCTCTTTTCCAGCAGTACATCCTAAAGATACTGTCTAAAGAAAATTCTAAATCTTATCGAACCGCTGAGAAGAAAATTAAACCGGATGAAACCCATAACTCTTTGAATCATTAAATTTTTTACGAGGAGTTAATTTCATAGAAAATTTTAGTCAAATTAACAAACGTTTGCCATTTTTTCCGATGAAGATGGTTTAAGAAAACTTTTAGGCAGCATTCAAAAATAGGGCTTGCTGGAAGAACGAATTACTTAATTTCCTTTATTATGATGGGTTTTTGCTATTTACGACGGGACGAGTTTTTCTCCGTTTTACCGATTGGCATCTTACCGATTGATTACTTTTTAAGGTAAAAATTCAAATTATATCACAAACGTTTGCGACAATAAAAAATATTGGGTTTTCCGGGAACATTCCGGAAAAGGAGGTGATGAGGGCTTATGAAAAAAGAAAAGGGATGATACAGAATAGACATTATTAGACTAAGAGAATGTTAGAACAAAGACATTAAACAAGAGTGAAAAGGAGAGATTAATGTGAAAAAACATTTGATTAAAATCTTGGCAATGCTAATGCTTGTTATGTTTGCAATAGTAAACGTATATGCGGTAACGATTAGCACGAGTCAAACTGGTACCGATGGCTTATGGTATTCATTTTGGACCAATGGTGGCGGGTCAGTATCCATGGGTTTGAACGGTGGTGGCAGTTATAGTGTTAACTGGACCAATTGCGGCGATTTTACTTGCGGTAAAGGCTGGAGCACCGGGACAGGTCGTACGGTAACTTACTCAGGCAGTTGCACATGGAACGGCGGCGGTGGAGCTCTTGGGCTCTATGGTTGGTCGACAAACCCACTCGTAGAATATTACATCATGGATGCGTGGGGCGGTTCAAGGCAGACTCCCGGCACTCATATGGGCACAGTTACCTCTGATGGGGGTACATACGATATATATGAGCATCAGCAAGTAAACCAACCTTCCATTATAGGCAATGCAACTTTTATGCAGTATTTGAGTATCAGGCAATCGCCAAGAATAGGCGGAACCATAACTGCTCAAAATCACTTTAACGCCTGGGCGAGTCATGGAATGAATCTGGGTACTATGAATTACCAGATATTATTAACGGAGGCATGGAATGGTAGTGGGAACTCTAATATAACGGTGAGTGAAGGAGGTTCATCGGGAGGTGGCGGCACTAACCTCAATTCGTGGCAATGCAACAGCCATAGCAGCGACCTTAACATCTGGACCGGCGGCGTAGGTGGCTGGAATGTAGGTGATTATATCGAATTTAACAACGTCAATCTTTCCGGACACGGTCAGATGAACTTTAACCTGGCCTCTGCGTCCAACGGCAGTTTCAAGATAGTCATTGATAGCTATAGCGGAACGCAGATAGGAACTCTGAATTACAGCTCGACCGGTGGCTGGAACAATTATAACAACCAGTCCTGTAACCTAAACAGCGTAACCGGAACTCACAACCTTTATATAATCTGTGCCAGTGGCGCAGCGAATATCGGTACTTTGACACTTCAGTAAAAACGAGACTTATCAGGGCTGTTGCAAAAATAGTTAAAATCAATGAGATATACAATATATTACTCCAATGATTATGCAAAACACTTATATGTTGTATATCTCCACCGATATTTTTCCTTTTGTGACAACTTCTTTTAAGGACATTAAACATGAGTGAAAAGGAGGCCATAAAAATGAAACAAAAAATAATGATGGTATTTTTTTCGATTCTAACGTGTGTTATGGTAGCAATCCCTGTAATAAAAGTACATGCTAGCGATGTCACCCTCAATTCGTGGCAATGCAACAACCACAGTAACGATCTTAACATCTGGACCGGCGGCGTAGGTGGCTGGAATGTAGGGGATGATATCGAATTCAACAACGTCAATCTTTCCGGGCAAACTTATATGAACTTTAATCTCGCCTCTGCGTCCAACGGTAGCTTCAAGATCGTCATTGACAGTTATAGTGGAACGCAGATAGGCACTTTGAATTACAACTCGACCGGCAGCTGGGACAATTATTACAACCAGGCCTGCAACCTGAACGGTGCGAGCGGAACCCATAACCTCTATATAATCTGTGCTAGTGGCGCAGCCAATGTCGGTACGATGACACTCGGGGGTAGTGGCACTGGCGGTGGCGGCAGCAATGGTAATGTTTACCTTACTTTTGATGATGGACCCAGTAATAGTAACTCACAAACGCTGATAAATACCCTTAAAAGCAACGGCGTCAACGCTGCCACCTTCTTCGTTATCGGACAAAATATTAGCAGTAATCAGACGGGCTGGAATGCTTATAAAACTTCAGGCTTTAGCCTTCAGAACCATAGTTACACACATCAGCATATGACCAGCTGGAGCTATCAGCAGGTCTATAACGACCTCAATCAATGCAATCAAGCCATCCAGAACGGCGGAGCTACCAAGCCAACGAGAATACGGCTTCCTTATCTAGAGAGCAACTCTACCATCCAGTCTGCGTGTTCGGCACTGGGATTGACAATCGTAAGTCCTACCGTTGACTCTCAAGACTGGAATAACGCCAGTACAGCGCAAATCATTTCTAACGTCAGCAGCTTACAGGCCGGCGGTAACCCGTTGATGCACGATTGGCCCGCAAATACTATCGCGGCTTTACCTACAATCATTCAGAATCTCAAGAGCCGCGGCCTCGGTTTTGCGCAATATTAAAACCGGAATAGGATTAAAGGCCGCCTGTTTTTAAAAGCGGGCGGCTTTTTTATCGACAATCTTGGATGAGCAATCTGTAGCTAAAAGATCTCCATAAACGTTCGTAATAAGGAGAAAAAACGTGAAAAGGATTAACCGCTTTCTATTACTCCTATCTTTTTTATTGCTTGTGTCTTTATTATGTATTCAGAAAGCATCATTATCTGCACAATGGGTAAAAACCAACGGACCTTATGGCGGCTACATCCATTGCTTTGCGATCAAGGATAAGAATATGTTTGCCGGAACCGAAGGCAGTGGCATTTTTATTTCCAACGATAAGGGCATAAGGTGGAAGAAGGTCAATTCGAATTTGACCAGCAACAATGTTTATTCCCTTGCTATCATTGGCCCGAATATTTTTGCTGGAACTAGCGACGGTGTTTTTATCTCCACAAACAATGGCGGAAGTTGGAAGTTGATCGATTCAGCATTGGCAAATACTTTTGTTTACTTTCTTGCCAGAAACGGCCCGGATATCTTTGCCGGAACCAGTAACGGTGTTATTCTTATCACCAACAATGGCACTAAGTGGAGTGCAGTCAATACGGGTTTGACATCTGTTAATGTCAATTCGATTGCTATCAGCGGAAGCGCGCGTGCGCGAAATATCTTTGCCGGAACCGAAGACGGCGTTTTTCTTTCCATTAACAATGGCAAACGATGGAGCCCGGTTAATGACGGCCTGACCAACATACAAATCAATTCTCTCGCCATGAAGGGTACAGCAATTTATGCAGGAACCTATGGCGGTGGCGTTTTTATTTCCACCAACAATGGCAAAAGTTGGCGAGAGGCCAATTCCGGTTTGGCAAACCGATATATTTACTCTCTTGTCGTCAGTGATACGAATATTTTTGCCGGAACCGAAGACGGAGTCTTTCTTTCCATCAA